>JADLKP010000064.1 GCA_016838945.1 Methanobrevibacter sp. | reverse complement strand
AATAGGGCTGCTGAAAAATAAAAATTCTTCTTTTAATTAATCATAAAAAAATATAAAAATCACAATAGAACGGAGCAATAAAAAAAAATAAGAAAATGAAAAATAAAAATAAGAAAATGAAAAATAAAAATAAGAAAATGAAAAATAAAAATAAGAAAATGAAAAATAAAAAGAATAATAAAATGAGACAATAAACTTACCCCATTTATTTTTCGCAACTTATTTAACTGCTATTTTTACTTTTTTGCTTATAGGCTTGTAGTATTTGTTTCCGGCATATTTTACAAGAGCTGTGTATTTTGCCTTTTTAATCAGATGGGTGATCTTGAAGATTGCTTTTCCCTTGCTGTTGGTAATTGCCTTGTATGTCCTGCCGTTAACCCTTAAAGCAACTTTTTTCTTTTTCATTGCCTTGTTTTTGCTGTTTTTCAAGTAAACCACAAGTTTCTTGGCTTTGACAGCACTTTTGAAGGATTTGCTTGCAGCAACCACCTTGGTTTTTTCCTTGCTGATAGTTATCTTAACAGTTTTGCTAATTCCAGCATAATTGGAATCTCCAGCAAACCTGACCTTAAGGTTTCTTTTACCCACCTTTGCTGCCTTAAGAGCCTTCGCAGTTAACTTGATAGTAGCAACACCCTTAGAATCAGTCATGACAGAACCAATAGATTTCCCTGCCAAAACAAAGGTGACCTTCCTATTGGAAAGAACTTTACCACCAGCATCCTTCAAGACAATGCCATACTTGCCACCATAATTAACCACATAAGCCTTACTCTTAGCAGAAACCACAGTTTTCACCTTAGAAACACTAGAATTCAAAACAGAATGAACTGAACCGCCAAAATCAAAGTCAATCGAAGCAGTACTTGCATCAAAATCACCGACAGCTTCACAGCATGCAACAACAGCATATTTGCCAGCACCTAATCCACTAATGCTTATGCTTCCATAGCCATCAACAACATCTACTTTATAGTTCATCAAAGGAGTGGAATTGAGCATGACAGAAACCTTGCCTGAATACTCAGAAATGGCATTGATTTCAATCAAAACATACCTGCCAGAATCAACAACACGGGCACTGACAGACAAATTAGGGTTAATAAACCCTTTTGCGAAAACTTCAAATTCACAACTGATTGTACTGCATTTAAATTGCTCAGTTCCAGTGAAAATCGCAGTTGCACTATAAACTCCAACACCCAAATCAATGGTCTTATTGCCATATCCATTGACAACATTGACCTCATAACGGGAACCGTTCACCTCAACAAAAACAATACCTGAAAATCTGCTGTCTGTAGTGATTTCCATAAGAACAGGCTCCCCTTCAGCAACATCATTTACCTTAAAGCCCAAATCTGGATCAAGTGTTCCCACAGTATAAATATTTGCACTCTCATTTGCACTGTTTCCATTGAAACTTATGTTTTGATTGTTTAGATCACCTATTAGGAATATTGCTCCTCCACGGTTCGCCTTGTTATAGTTAAAAGTATCGTTTCCAATTATTCCTCCATTTGAGAAATATATGGATCCTCCATCATATCGGGCCACATTGGAAGTGAACTCACTATAGGACACATTTGCCCCAGTTGATGCGAAATATATTGCTCCGCCGTTTGCAGCCTTATTGTTAATGAAATTGGATATGATGGTACCATTTTCAAGAGGCTCATTGAATTTCAATGCACCTCCGTCACCATCAGCAAATCCATTGGCGAATGACAATCCTAGAATTGTAATGTTTGAAGCTGAAATGTTCCATATCCATGATTTTCCCTCAGCATCAATTATCACATCACCTGTCTGATTTGGATCTGACATCAATATTATATTCTTATTGATATTCAGCCCAACACTATTAATTCCCCTATAGACCCCTGGAGAAATAATAATAGCACATCCATCCTCTGCATGATTGATTGCATCCGCAATTGACTTGAACTTGACATAATCCCCACAATCAGTCCCATTGGAAGGGATGTCCTCATCATCATAATAGAATATCTTATATATTGCCAGCGCAGAAACCACAATACTGACCCCACCAATGCTCCACATTATCTTTTTCCAATTAGGATAAGGATTTGAACCATTGACGAATACATAAGATTGAATGGTCTCATGATCAACCTTAAGAGTCATCAAGGCGGTTTCATTATGTCTTGGAGTAAAGAACACACTCTTGCCATTAGGATCCATTGTGGAAGTTCCAACTCTGATTTCACCATCATCGGAAGAGGCACTCATATCAACACCCATTGGGAAATGATCCGCATGATCGCCTTCACCATGTGCACCAATCAAAACCCTAATTCTCATTTCTCTTTCCTCAAATATCTGAATTTGCCATGGCACCTCCAAATGCATAAAGAGAGGATTTGAATCCAAACAGGCTGAGCTTATGCCGTCAACTTCTATTCTAAAAAATGAATTTTCAGCAGGATTATTTTTCCCCCACCAATTCCTATTAAAATTTATAGCTTGCATATCTTCAACTTTTATAAAAACATAATTAAATAGTGCATCAGTTGGTACAAATGAATTGTCTGAAATATTTAATGTTATGGTTTTAGGATTGGCTGATTTCAAATAGATTGCTGGGACAAATGTTTGATTGCCTTTGAAAAAATTGTGTTTGAAAGTATAATGAAGATTGTCCATTTGAAATTCAATATATAAATCAGAAGCCATGTCGACTGCATCATTATTGATAAACGAATTGCCATAGAAATTATATAATGTATCATCAAATACATTAAATTCTGAGTTGAACTCTCCCAAATAAACTCCACCAACCTTATATGCCCGATTGTAAGTGAAATTAGAATCTTTTACTGAAGTTGGAACCTCTGTATAGACTGCTCCTCCAGTATCCCCTGCATCATTTAGAGAAAATATTGAAGATGATATGTTTACCTTAAATTCAGAGTCCTTTTCAACGTTTATTGCACCCCCCAAAGACCCTGCAGTATTCAACTTAAATGAAGAACCGTTAATATTCAAGCCAGTTTTATTTGAATATACAAAAGAATATTCTACATTTATTGCGCCTCCCTCTTCCCTTCCATTATTGGAAGTGAAATTAGAGTTCCTGATATCTGCATAACAACTGGTGTCGATTGAGATAGCACCACCAAGATTACCCGCATTGTCATGGAAATTACAATTTTCAACTGTTATTTGACTCTTCCTTTTGCAGCTTATCGGAGCATTAACCGGACACTCATTGGAATAAAAACTACAATTCTTAAAGATGAGCTGAACTCCTGTAGCACGCACTGCATTGAATAAGCTTTTTACCTTATCCACTTCACCAGGAGGAGCCCGCCTTTCATAACAATCCCTCATGTCATCGCTCCAGCCGACATTTCTAAAGATTAAGTTCCGGAAAGTGATTGCCATCAAACCACCATCCAAATCTGCTTCATTGCAGTATATGGAAAATATTGCAGCTTCAAAATTCCCGTCAATGCTGTGGCCATGACCATCAATGGTGGTCATTGCTGTAGGGACAATTGAAATCCCAAATACATATGCCTCATCAGATGAGGAATCAAATCTATAATCGGCAAATAAATCCACTCTACCATTAGGCAAACCCATGTTTATGGTATCAGCCAATGAAACATAAGATAAGGGTGCAGGGTCTGGATCATTTAAATCTGAAATCAATGAATCGTTAGCATACAAAACTTCACTAGAATCGGAGTCCGAACCACCATCTATTTCATTATCACTCAAATCTGAGTCTGAGTCTCCACTATCTAAATCATCCATTAAATCAGATGCAGAATCTTCATCATCAATTAAGTCAGAGCCCGAATCATTTTCATCATTACCATCACCCAATGAATCATCTAAAGGCACATAACTTTCTTTCGATGATGCTTCATTTCCACTGTCACTTTCAAAAGAATTTCCTTCAAGCTTTTCATCAATGTTACTTTCTCCTGCCCCATCAGCCATATTATTCATATCAACTGCATAGGCTGATGTGACTGAGCATAAAACAATTAAAATAAGTAATATTACTGAAAATATTTTTAATCCCCTCTTCATAAATTTTCCCCGTTCAATTAATTCTTGTTAATATAAATACTTTATAAAATATCATATATAAATTAAATGATTTATGATTGGAAATTTTGAACAAAAATAAAAAATTTGACGGAAGGTTTTGAGTTTATTCATAACCCGATGAAATCACCTAAAATAAATAGCTGAAAGAAAAGGGACATGAAAATAGAAACTAATAATACCATAAAAATAGAAATAGTTAATATGAATTTAAAATCTTAAACTTAAGGAGGAAATGAATTGTTTAGCTTAAAAAACATCAATACAGAAAACAAGACTCCCGAAACTGATGAGAAGAAACTTAAGATTGCTGATACAATCTCCATCTTTACAAATCCTCCTATAATTACAATTCCACTGTTTCTAATTATTTGTATCATATTGGCAAGCAGCGGAACTCCTTTTACAAGCAGCTTCAGATTTGACTGGAGCCAATTTATTGTGATGGAACTGATTTCACTGATTTTCACATCCGTATTGCCTATGGCAATCATAATGCATTGGGCAAGAAAATTGGATACAGACAAGGACATATCCAATAAGGAAGACCGTTTCATTCCCCTTATCGTTGGAGTGGTATCCTACTTCATAGGATTTTTGATTGCAGTGCTTCTTGGAGTTTCCAATTTCCTGATTGTCCTGATTCTATGCTATACAGTGAATACATTCATTGTAATGCTCATTACAATAAAATGGAAAATCAGCATCCATACAACTGGATTAACCGGACCAGTGGCTGCATTGATTATGCTTCTTGGACCAATTGGAGCTTTATTCGGACTGCTTTACCCAGTCCTCATCTGGAGCAGATATACGCTTAAGAAACATACTATGGCTCAAGCGATAGCCGGTGGGGTATTCGGCCTTATAATGACAGTTCTTGAAGCATATTTATATATGGATTTCTTTAATCTGCCTGTCAGCAACCTAGTTCCATTAGGCGAATGCTTATGGATCATTCTTGGAATTATCTTTGCTCCAATCATTTTAGGCATTCTTACAATCCTAAATGATAATGGAGTGGCTAACGGAACTACAAGAATAATATTCTATCTTGCATCAATTTTAGCAATTGCAGCATTTGCAATCATTGCTCCAAAATCCGCATTGATGAGCCTGGTCCTCATAATCATTGCTTCAATCATAGTAAGCTATTTTGGTGGGGAGAATTTCAGCTGGTTTAGGGCAATAAGATAAGCTTTCAAAGAAAGAATGTAACCAACAATTTCTATTTTTTAAATAGAATAACATATTTAAATATTATTAAAAAGATAAATATTATAGATAAAGTGTTAATTTAGATGATGTTGATTTGGATAATGTCAATTCTTAAATTGCTGATTCCTGAATTAACATCATTAATTAAAGACTAAGACATTTAACTGAAAGGTGAATTTATGAGAGTTGTAGCTGCAATTGGAGGATCTATATTATTACAGGATTATAATGCAGAAAGATTTAAGGAATATGCAAAGCTCCTGAAGGAATTAAGTTCAGAACATGAATTGTTTGTTGTTGTAGGTGGCGGAAAACCTGCAAGAGAATACATTGGCGTTGTTAGAGACCTTGGTGCAGGAGAAGCGAAATGTGATGATATTGGAATAGAAGTTACAAGAGTAAATGCAAAGCTTCTATTGCTTGCGCTTGGAGATTATGCATACCAAAGAGTGCCTCATAACTTCCAGGAAGCTTTAGAATACTCCGCAACTGGAAAAATAGTTGTTATGGGCGGAACTGAACCTGCACACAGTACTGATGCAGTGTCTGCAATCTTGGCAGAATACGTTCAGGCAGACATGCTGGTCAACTTAACAGCTGTTGACGGACTTTACACTAAAGACCCTAAAAAGTATGATGATGCAGAATTGATTGAAGAGATTACAGCTTCAGACATGATGGAAATCATTAGTGGAAATGAAGTCAAGGCAGGAACCTATGAATTCATTGACACAACTGCAATTCAAATGATCAAGCGTTCCAATTTGGAAACTGTAATAGCTAATGGCAATGACCCACAAAACCTAATTAGAGCTATTAAATGCGAAAAGATAGGAACCCGTGTTATCTCAGAATAGATAACACATTACTTTTTTTTAATTATAAATAGAAAATTTTGTTCAAACTTTTTTTAAGAATTTTTTCTAATAAAAAATGAAAATTATTTTGATCAAACTTTTTCTAAAAGTTTGTTTTAGTGATTGAAATGACTGGATTGATTGATATAGGATTAAACTTAATGCACAAGTCCTTTGATAAGAATAGGGAAGAGATCATCAATAATGCCAAAGCAGTTGGAGTGAGCCAGTTCATCATAACCGGAACCCACATCAAGTCAAGCGAAACTGCATTGAATTATGCCAAGCAAGAGCAATTCAAGGATGTCTTATTCTCTACAGCAGGAGTCCATCCACATGATGCAAAAACATGTGACGAAAACACAATTGACACATTGAGGGAATTTGCCAAAGAGGACTGTGTAGTCGCTATCGGAGAATGCGGCCTTGACTACAACAGGAACTATTCACCTCAAGAGGTTCAAAGGAAATGGTTTGAAGAGCAGGTAAAGCTTGCAGATGAATTGAAAATGCCCCTTTTCCTACATGAGAGAGAAGCGCATGAAGACTTGGTGAAAATACTTGAAAAGTATCCTGACATGTGTGAAAAGGCTTGTGTTCATTGCTTTACAGGAACCAAAGAGGAAGCGGAAAAGTACCTTGAACTAGGCTGTTCCATTGGAGTTACAGGATGGATATGCGATGAGAGAAGAGGCCAATCATTGCAGGAAGCAGTGACTGTCATACCTCCTGAAAGGATGATGATAGAAACCGATGCCCCTTTCCTTATTCCAAGAAACTTTCCTAAAAAGCCTAAATCAAACAAGAACAAACCGGAATATTTGCCACATATCCTCAATACAATAGCAGAATACAAAGGCATGGATAGTGAAGAGCTAGGTGAAAAGGTAAGCGAAACCACTAGAAAATTCTTCAATATATAAAATCTATTCAAATATTCAATTTAATCAATGAAAATCTAAACAACATCAATTTTTATATAATATTAAATAAATAAAATTAAATGATAAAATTAATGATTAAAAATTAATGATTAAAATTATTGATAAAAAATTAAAAAACTAATCGAAACTGATTTAACAACAAAATAAAGAAAAAAGGTGAAAATATGGTAGAACCACACAAACATTGCCCTGTATGCGGCACCCCAATACCAATGAAAGAAAGAGTATGCTCTCCGGACTGTCAAAGAGTATTAGAACAACAACAAAAGAACCTCAGAAAAAGCAGATTAATGCTTTTCGTTGTAATTGCAGTGTTCATCCTCGTATGGGCATATTTCATGTTCTTTAAATAAACAATTAATTAATTAATTAATTAATTAATTAAAAAGAACTTAATTAAAAATCAATTTTGGCTATTATACATGAATAGCTAATAAAATTTTTATTTTTATATAAAACTATTTTTTAAGTGATAAAATGTTATTATCCTCAACAAGTACCTTAGATAACAAAACAATAATAAAATATCATGGATTAGTTAATGGTGAATCATTGATTGGATCCAACATATATAAGGATTTATTCTCTGGAGTCAGAGATGTTGTGGGAGGAAGAACCACCACTTATGAAGAAGAGCTTGAAAATGCTAGAAATGAAGCAATTGAAGCTATGGAATCCAAAGCTTCTGAGTATGGTGCCAATGGAATCATAGGATTGAAGATATCCTACAGTAACCTTGGAGGTACCATGGGAAACACCATTTTAGTTACTGTTTATGGAACAGCTGTAACTTTCAAGGACAAAATCTAATAAAACTTTTTTTAAACTGTGAACTAGTCTTATAAGATGAAATCAAAGAGTGAATAAATGCTAACAGAAATTAAAGATAGGTTAAAAAGCCTAAAAAGTAGAGAAGGGCAGATAAAATTCCTTAAAGGAATAGCATGCATTGCTTTTGGAACCGTGATAGGTATAGCCACCTATGTTGTTTGCCTATACACCAACTTTGCTATTTTTGGATGGAATTTCGGATTGGTTCTTGCTCCACTATTTGCAGGATATGCTGAAAGTTTTGCTGCAAAAAGGTTTCTTCATGAAAGTACAGGGGCAGTTAGTGCATTCATTCTTTTCATAATTACAGTAATCTACGGTTTCATCATTGCAAATCCTACCTTAGGATTCAATGTCATCACTGCAGGAAGCATAGTCGTTATACTCCAAGCTGCATTCCCGACTGCAGTGAATTATTTCCTGATAGCAATGGGCTTAGGCATTGTATCCCACATCTCAGGTGTTTTCAAGAAAGTTACTATGTTCTTTAGCGGCATATATGAAAAAATCTTTAATAAGACTTCAAAAGTCAAAGCCAGATATCTCAAAAGACATGCCCATACAAGACATGATTTCTATGATATGGAACTTGAAATGAATGGTTTAGGAGTTCGTCTATTTACTTTAGAATACCCTCCAGAAGGATTAAGCATTATAGAACTGAAAGGAATCTATGAGACAAGACATGTCTTCTCATCAGACAGAAAAGAGGAAATCCAATTAGGACTTGAAGATGTCTTGGAAGAATATGTTCTTATGGACGTCAGGCTTGCAAAAGATAAGGCATTATTGAAATTAATCAAGAAATTGAAAGCAGATGGGTGTAATGGTTTATTAAATTTAAATATAATTTATGACACTGTAGGTCCAAAAAAAGGAAAAAACATCAATCAGGTAATCTTAAAAGGAACTGGTGTTGTTTTTGAAGAAAATGATGAACTTTAGAAGTTCATCAAAATATCTATTTTTAATAAATATCAATAAAAAATCAAATAATCAATAAAAAACCAAATAATCAATTAAGTTTTTTAATCAATTTGAAATTACTACTTTTACAGACCCAATAGAATAGCTATTGGATCAAATCCAATCATTTTAATTGCCATATAAATCAGGATGATGGCGAATATTTGTTTCAATCTCTTTTCAGGCATTTTATAAACTAGTTTTGCACCGACAGTAGCCATAGGAACTGAAAACATAACTATAACCACAAAATTTATCAGACTGACATAACCTAATGAATAAGGCATCGGATTGACACCAAAACCTGTATAAATATAGGAGATAAGTCCGCCAATGGCTGTAAACGCAATGAATACTGAAGATGTTCCAATAGCTTGAATCAAGCTGAAACCAAAGAGTATGCAAAGAGCCGGAATCAGGAACACCCCTCCACCAACACCAAGCAAGCCGGAAATGATACCGATTGAAAAACCTACAATACCTGCATTCATCAAATTAAATTGAATCAATGACTTTTCCCCATCACTTCTGGAACCGAATAGCATATCCAAAGCCACAACAATCAGAAGACATGCAAATATGACCTGCAAAATTCTAGTAGGCACTACATTAGCCAAAAGACCTCCACAGAATCCTCCAACAATACCAAAAATTGCAAGTCTGATTGCAGGTTTGACTATGGACTTGTTCTTCTTTTGATGCTGATAGGCACCAGATGCTGCAGTTGGTATGATGATTGCCAAACTGGTTCCCAAAGACACCATCATGGCAAGTGAAGGGTCAACTCCAACTGATGAGAACAAGAAGAATTGCAAAGGAACTATCAGGAATCCTCCGCCAACTCCAAGCAATCCTGAAGCGAATCCTGCAAAGATTCCGATTAGAATCAATCCTATATAAAAGCTGATTGGAAACATGATAACACCCTAAGATTATTAAAATATAAAAATTTATAAATTATATGATTAATAAAACTTATAATAATATTATATTTCATATTTTAAATAAATATTCAATTTAAGATTAAATAAA
>JADLKP010000063.1 GCA_016838945.1 Methanobrevibacter sp. | reverse complement strand
TAAATTATTAAAGAATTTATCAAAATTAAATAATTATTAATAATTATTATAAACTAATATTATCAACTAACTTATAGGATGTTTGAAAATGAAAATAGCTATTGTACTTGGAACAAGACCTGAAATAATCAAAATGGCTTCTGTCATGGATGAGATTGAAAAGAGAGGCCATGAATTGCTGCTGATTCACACTGGTCAGCATTATGATAAGGAAATGTCTGAGAATTTCTTCATTGACTTGAAGTTGCCTACCCCTAACTATAACATTCATGTTGGATCAGGTTCCCATGGAAAGCAGACAGGCAAAATGATGGAAGGCATTGAAGAGGTTCTATTAGATGAAAAACCTGATATTCTCCTTGTTCAAGGGGATACCAATGCAGTTCTTGCAGGTGCACTAGTTGCAAGCAAATTGCATATTCCAGTAGGTCACGTTGAGGCGGGGCTCCGTTCATTTGATGAGACTATGCCAGAGGAAATCAATAGGCTTGCTGCAGACATCTGTTCTAAACTGTACTTTGTTCCGACTGAGGAGTCAGCAATAAACCTTGCAATGGAAGGAATTTCAAGAAAAAGAATATCCATCACTGGAAACACTGTTGTGGATGCATGTTTCAGAAACCTTGAAATATCCAAAAACAGAGAAAAAGAGGAATATGATGAAGGTCTTGCAGAGCTTGATATTGACAATATGGAAAACATTCTTACCTTAACAATGCATAGGGCTGAAACAGTTGATGATGAAGAAAGGTTAACCAACATCATTGAAGCTTTGGAGGAACTTGATGACATGAACATCATATTTCCAATTCATCCAAGGACAAAGAAGACAATGGAGAACTTCGGTTTGTTTGACAGATTAGATGATTTGAATCATGTTCATATAATTAAGCCGGTTGGTTATCTGGATTTCCTTCTTCTCATTTCAAAATCCACAATTATCCTTACAGATTCTGGAGGATTGCAGGAAGAAGCGATAACCCTTGATGTGCCTGCACTTACCTTAAGGTACAATACTGAAAGGCCTGAAACAGTCACTGCAGGTGGAAATATTCTTGTAGGGTCTGATAAGGAAGTCATACTTGAAAACGCAAGAAGGATTTTGGATGATGAAGACTTTGCAAATAAGATGAAATCCGCAAAAAACCCATATGGCATGGGGAATGCTGCAGAATTGATGATTAAGATAATTGAAGAAGCAAAAGCAAACGACACACTTAAGATGGAAGCTCCTGATGAGGTTATGTCAAGCTTTACAAGAAAAATGAAAGTCATTGATGGAGATATTTGTATAAAAGAATTTGAAGAGAATAACAATTCATTGATTAAGATAGCGTTTGAGGGTGAGGAAATCAAATTCCCTTATGATGATTTGAATTTGAATGGCTTAACAGTTATTTATGAGGATTATGATAATTAATTAAATATTAATTAACTAAATATTAATTAACTATTGATTTACTAATTAATTGAAATATAAAATTGAAAATGGTGTAATCTTTTATTATTTAGGCGATAATATGGTTGATTTAAAAGATGTTAATGATGATTCAATATTGGTTTTCGAATACTTTACTGCTTCTGGTGTAGAGGACTTGTCAATTGTCAGTGAAGCTGTAGAACTTATCAGATCACTTGTAAGTGATTTAATGGATGAGGATACTTATGTTTTGCTTGCAAAGCAATTTGAATATATATTCGATGATTTTGACTTTGATGTCAAGACAATATTCATCGAATCTTTAGAGGATTGGTTGGAAAAAGAGGCATATGTCTTTGATAGGGCTATGTTCATTGCTGCTGAAAATGACAATAACCTATACAATTTAACCAAATTGCTCGAATCAAAGGATATGAAGGTTTATGGCAGTGACCATTTTGCTGTCAATCTTGCCTCTGACAAGTATGAAACCTTTGATTATTTGGCTAATAGGATACCTCAGCCAATGACCTATAACATTCTATTGAATAGAAAGACCTATTGGAAAAGAGCCATTCAAATCTTCTTTGATACAATCAACGGGGATTATGGGGATGGCAACAATGACAATGCAGTTCCTATCATGCAAAAGCCTAAGGATATTCCAGTTTTGGACAATTCCGATAGGAATGTGATTAAAGAGAACAAGCTCATTGCAAAGCCACGCTTTGGAGTGGATTGTGATGACATAAGGGTCATTGCCTCCAAAAGGGACATTGATTACTTGGAGGAGGTATATGGTGAAGGTTCCAGATTCATTGTTCAGCCATACATTGAAGGGGACCTCTGCAGCGTCTGCCTAATAAGTGACGGTAAAGAGGCACTTCCCATCAGCCTAAATAAACAGGTTGTTGAAATAGATGAAAATGGTGGGGAGTATCTTGGAGGATATGTTCCATATGAGCATCCGCTTAAAGAAAAGGTCTTTAAGTATGCAAAAATTGCATGTGAATATATTCCAGGACTAAAAGGTTTTGTAGGAATTGATTTTATAATTGAAGATGAATACATCTATCTTTTGGAGATAAACTCAAGATTCACAACTTCATACGTGGGCCTTCAAAAAGTCATTAATATTAATATAGCTAAAACAATCATTGATTTGATTGATCAAAAGATAAGCGTAGAGGATATTGGAGAAATAACTTACAGTTCCAAAGCGAGCTTTTATAAGAATGAAGATGGAATTTTAGAAATTAGAATTGAAGATAATTAGTTTCTTAAGAATGATGATGAGATTTTAGAAATTAGAATTGAAGATAATTAGTTTCTTAAGAATGATGATGGAATTTTAGAAATTAGATTTTAAGATAATTAGTTTTATAAAAATGATGGTTGATTTTAGAAATTAAGATAGGGGAATAGTTATACTTTGGTGATAATGTGAAAGTAGCAGGTTTTGATATCGGTGGTGCAAACACTGATTTGGCAATAGTAGAATACGAAAATGGTGAAATAAGGGATATTCAAACTGTCTTTGAATATTTGCCTATGTGGTCTGATAATGACAGACTGGGAAGTACATTGATTGATTTGATTGAAAAGGTCTGTCCGATTGGAGAGATTGATGCAGTTGGAATCTCCATGACTGCAGAATTGGTGGATGCATTTGAAACCAAAACCCAAGGTGTAATGGACATTGCAACCACTTGTGAAAAATTGTTTGACTGTCCAGTTGCATACATTGGTACAGATAGGGTATTGTCCCTTGCAGAGCTTATGGCAAATCCTCTTGAAGTTGCTGCAGCAAATTGGATTGCAACCTCCCAAATCGTTGCTGAGATTGAAAAGGACTGCATTTTTGTAGATACTGGAAGCACAACAACTGACATCATACCAATCAAGGATGGGAAGGAATGTGCAAGGGGCAGAACCGATTTTGAAAGGTCCGCTACTGGGGAACTTGTCTATACTGGAACATTAAGAACTAACTTGACAAGTTTTATTGACTCCATTCCATTTGATGGGGAAACTTATAGGGTCGCTTCAGAATTGTTTGCAATCACAGCTGATGTCTACAATGTCTTGGGATTGATTAAGGAAGCAGATTATGTCTGTGCAACCACTGATGGAGCAGGCAAATCAAAAGAGGAATCTGCAAGAAGGATTTCAAGAGTTGTATGTGCAGATTTGGATATCTTGTCAATGGAAGACATTGAAGAAATGGCAGATTATATCCATAAGGAACAGGTTAAGCAAATCGCTTCAGGCTTAAAGGAAGTGAGTGAACGGGAAGGTTTGGACAAGGTTGTCGTAACCGGTCTTGGAAAGGATATATTATGTGCTGAAGCGGCTAAATTATTAGGCCTTGACGTGAAATCAATGGGAGAATTCTATAGTGACGATGAATGTACAGTTGCTCCAGCTATTGGCACTGCAATCATGATGAAGAATTATTTGGATTAAATGTTTGTCAATTAGTCTATTTATTAAAATTTTTTTGATGATATTATGGGAAAAAAGACTAAAATTGTCCTAATCAGTTTAATAATAATCCTTGCAGCTGTTTTTGGAGTTTTGATTTTTTCTGAAGGGAGCTCTGAACTTGTTGGTGAAAATGACTTAGGTTCAGTAACAAGGGTTGATTATTCATATTCGGATGATGCTTCATTAAAAATAGCAGTTGTTTCTGGTATGCATTCAAGAGAAAAGCTTCATTTGTCCATTCTTCCTTTAGTCTGCAGATTCTTTGCATTGACTCATAGGGATGTTGATGTAATCAACTATCGTGTTCAGGTAACTGATTCCCCTGAAGACTTTAATAAGGGCCGTGCCAATGGAGAGTCTCTTGTTCATGATTATGTCGTTTCTGATGTGGCAAAGCAAGATCCTGATTTGGTTATCATTGGCCATGACCATGAGCCGAGTTATGGTGCAGGGTATTATATTGCCACTCCAACAATGGACAATGCATCTGTAGATTTGGCTGAAGAAGTTACTGGAGATATTGGATTCAATTATTATAAGAGAAACAAGACAAGACCTATAAAGAGTACATCAATCAAGACTGTAGACAATCCTATTGTAAAAACAGGCACTCTAGTATTTGTTTATGAAATCCCAGAGACAGATATGCGTTCTGTTGCATTTCAAGAATCTTATAACCTATTGGAAGCTTCCTATAATCATTTAAAAAATTAATTTAGATTTTTTTATGGGCTTCTTTTAGTATTCTAGAAAACGGTTCATAATTTAGATTTTTTTGTGGGCTTCTTTTAGTATTCTAGAAAACGGTTCATAAAATTATGAAATCCCAGAGACAGATATGCGTTCTGTTGCATTTCAAGAATCTTATAACCTATTGGAAGCTTCCTATAATCATTTAAAAAATTAATTTAGATTTTTTTATGGGCTTCTTTTAGTATTCTAGAAAACGGTTCATAATTTAGATTTTTTTGTGGGCTTCTTTTAGTATTCTAGAAAACGGTTCATAAAATTTAAGGTTTTCATGCTTAAATTTATTAATAATTAACAATATAATGATAAATGAATATTGTGTATAATTTTATTGAGGCAAATAATGGATTCTGAAATATTTAAATTACTCATTGCTGTTTTAGGTGCAGCTTATTTTATGCTGCCTGCATATGTTTCTAACCTCAGTGGCCTTGCCTTTGGTGGAGGAACACCTGTAGATGGGGGGAAAAACTATAAAGATGGGCGCAGGCTCATTGGTAATGGGGTAACATGGAAAGGTTTCATGAACGGAACCATCATCGGAACATGTGTTGGTCTAGTTTTAGGAATAATCGGCACATGCTTTGGAGATTTAAGTGCCTTAACTGGTGGAGTGATAGATCTTCATGTTTATGGCAGTGTACTTGGCGGTTTGATTTTAGGATTCCTTATGGCTTTTGGTGCATTGTTTGGTGATTTGGTCGGAAGTTTCATTAAAAGGAGAATGGGTCTTCAAAGTGGACAGGCAGCTCCCTTTATGGACCAATTGGATTTTGTTATAGGTGCACTTATATTTGCCTTATTGGTGGTTAGAATCAGTTGGAGCCTATTCATCATTATCGTATTGCTTTCACTTATTTTACATTTAGGTGCTAACTCTATTGCTTATTTGCTTGGAATCAAAGAGGTTTGGTACTGATTGATCTTAATTAAGGTTTGAATCAGTCATCAAAAATATCTACCAACGGTTTTTGTTCATCTGTTTTTATGATAGGTGTCTCTTCTCTTTTTTTACCTTTATCATCTCGTTTTCTGAATCTCCATCCGTATTCCTTAAGGTCCTTTTCGCTGATGCCATATCTGTTGGCCACCCATCTTAAGCCATGCTCTTCGACTTCTGCTTTAACGTCTTCCGGATCATTGAAGCTTATAGGTTCAATATTTTCATATTCTTCGAGTATTGTTAAAATCCTATTGTTTGGGATGTTGTTTAATTTAATCCACTCACTTAATTTCATATTCTGCACCTAAATATAATTTTTTCTTTTATTTTATCTTCATATTATTCTATCTTCTTTCTATTACTTAATATATTCTAATTTTATGATTTAACCTGATTAAATATTAAGTTTATATACAATAAAGAATAAATTTAAATAATTATATTAAGATAAGGTTTTTATAAACTAAATTCACTTGCTTTATTTTAATGTTAATTTCTATTTGGAGAGATATTGAAATTAGATTGGTTTTTTCTATTAATTATTTCCTATTAATTTTTCTGCAAATCGTAATTTCTTTATCAAATCAATTTAATTTATACTAAATCTTATTAAAAAACAAATTTTCAAAAAAATCATTGAATTATAATAGATTATTGTGGTGAGAGTGTGCATATTAAAAATACAACTAGCTTATGTCCAATTTGTCTCAAGCCTTTAGATGCTGAGGTTTATGAAGAGGACGGAAAAGTCTGGATTAAAAAGGAATGTCCAGAACATGGGGAATTCAATAATACTTATTGGAGTGACGCAGAGTTATATGACAGAGTTGATCAAGTTGACTCCATTACTCAAGATTTGGAAAATCCTATGGTGAATAAGGTTGCAAAATGTCCGCAAAATTGTGGTATTTGTTCTGAACATGAATCATACACTGTCTTAGGATTGATTGATGTAACAAACAGGTGCAATTTGAAATGTCCTATCTGTTTTGCTAATGCAGCAACTTCCAAAAAATTATTTGAACCTACTCAAGATGAAATTCGTCAAATGCTTAGAAACTTAAGAAACGAAAAGCCTGTTCCTGCTCCAGCTATTCAATATGCTGGTGGTGAACCTACCGTAAGAAAAGATTTGCCTGACTTAATCAGAATAGCAAGGGAAGAAGGATTTTCACATACTCAAATAGCAACCAACGGTATCAGGATTGCTAAGAAAGAAGGTTATGCTCAAGAATTGAAAGATGCAGGATTAAACACTGTTTACTTGCAATTTGATGGTGTAACTGAAGAGCCTTACCTTATAGCAAGAAACAAAAACCTCTTAAATGTAAAATTGGAAGCTATTGAAAAATGTAGGCAAGCAGGACTTGGTGTAGTGATTGTACCTACTGTTGTAAAAGGTGTAAATGACCAGCAAATCGGTGATATCATCAGATTTGCTATTAACAACATTGATATTGTTCACGGTGTAAACTTCCAGCCAGTATCATTCTCTGGAAGAACTCCATCTGATCAAGTGGAAGAGCAAAGAATCACAATTCCTGACTTCTTGGAATTGGTGGATGAACAGACCAACGGTCAAATTGCAAAAGATGATTTCTATTCTGCAACATCTGTTCAACCGGTATCCAGTTTCATTGGAGCATTAAGAAATGAAGAGCCTCCAGTAACCTTAAACTGTCACCAACACTGTGGTTCAGCTACTTATATCTTTATGGATGAGGGTAAGATCATACCTATCACCCGTTTCATTGATGTTGATAAATTCTTATCATTCCTAAACAAATACACAGACAAATTGGAAGATGGCGGTTTCGCAATCAAATCAAGAGTTTTAGCAAGTGCTGCTAAAAACCTTCCTAAAATCATCAATGAGGATGAAGCTCCATCTGGCTTGGATATGAAAAAGATCTTATTGGATATCTTCAAAAGTCAATCCTATGATGCATTAGGTGAATTCCACGTAAATTCATTACTTGTATCCTGTATGCATTTCATGGATCCATTTAACTTTGATACTGATAGGGTAAAAGACTGTGTTATCCATTATGCAGTTCCTGATGGTAGAGTTATTCCATTCTGTACAATGAACTCTATCTACAGGCAAGGAATTGAAGATGAGTTTTCCGTTCCTTTAAATCAGAAAATGACTGAATTTAATGATAAGACTGGAAAAGAAGAAGAGGATGAATAGATTATTTAATTGATTTTTCTCTTTTTTTTATTTTATTTTTTTTATTTTTTTATTATATTTGCTATTTCTAGATAATTTTTTATTTTTTATTTTTTATTTATATTTTGACTATTTTTTCTAGATAATTTTTCAATTTTTTATATTATTTTTCTACTTTTTCCTATTTTTTTACAATTTTTTCCATTTTCCAACTATTTCTATTAATATATATAATAAAGTTTATATATTAAAAATGAATATTTAAGTATAGTGAACATTTAAGTTTGTTAAATATTTTTTAAATAAGATATTTTTTAATATTATAATTATACATTTGATAATTGAATCGTGTGAGGAAGACGAAGTTTTATTATCCGATTCAGTTATTGAATAAATTAAAATGGTCGTGAAAAAATGATTATTAGAGCACCTTCAAGATTACACATGTCTCTTATCGACATGAATGGGTCTTATAAGAGAATTGATGGTGGTATAGGTCTCGCACTTAGCGATCCACAATTTGTATTAGAAAGTGAAGAAACCAATGAAAAAGGGTATACCTTAGAATTTGCTGATGGCATTAGACAAGATTCCATCGAAGAATGTCAAGATAAAATTCCAAAAGCTGCTGAAAGAATTGCTGAAATCTGTAATATTGAATCCGGATTCCACTTTAAGGTTTTAGAAGCATATCCTGCACATTCAGGATTAGGTTCCGGAACTCAAATCTCAGTTTGCACTGCACATTTGATGACTGAAACTGCAGGACTCAAATTTTCTAGCAGGGAATTAAGTACCATGGTTGGAAGGGGTGGAACCTCTGGTATAGGTACTTTTGCACATGATTTAGGAGGTTTCATAGTAGATGGGGGTCACAGTTTAGAAGAAAAACCTGGATTCTTGCCATCTTCTGCATCCAAGGCAAAACCTGCAACATTGATTGCAAGATATGAGTTCCCTGAAGAATGGGACATCTTGCTTGCTATGCCTGAAGTAGAGGAAACCATGCATGATCAACAGGAAGTAAATGTTTTCCAAACATACTGTCCTCTTCCAAAAACTGAAGTGGAACAAGTTTCCCATTTGATCTTAATGAACTTGCTTCCATTCTTGCTTGAGAAGGATATTGTCAACTTCGGTTGGGCAATTAGGGAACTTCAAAATGTTGGTTTCAATAAGCTTGAACACAGTTTAGATCCACATTACTTGCCTACTATGCAAGCGCTTGATGAAGCAGGAGCTTACGGTACTGGTATCAGTTCCTTTGGTCCTACATTATATACAGTCTTTGACGATAACAATAAGGACATTGTCAAAGTTGCAGAAGAGCTTGTAGGTAAAGACCGTGTAAGGGTAACAAAAGCTCAGAATCATGGTTATGTAATTGAAAAATAACTTTAGTGTTTAAATTAATGCATAGTATTAAATTAATGTATAGCTATAAATTAATGCATAGTATTAAATTAATGCATAGTAATATAATGGGGTTTGAATAACCCATTGTTTATTTTTTATGGAATTAGCAATTCCATATTTCTTAATTTTTTAAAATTATTAAATCTTAAATGTAGTGAATACTATGGCTGAAATTAGAGGAAAAGTTTGGAATTTTGGAGATAACATTGACACTGATGTTATCATTCCTGGAAGATATTTGAGGACATTCAATCCAAAGGACTTGGCGCTTCATGTTCTTGAAGGAGAAAGAGCGGATTTCACTAAGAATGTAAAGCAAGGTGACATCATACTTGCAGGTGAAAACTTCGGATGCGGATCTTCTAGGGAACAGGCTCCGGTAGCAATCAAGGCTGCAGGTGTTGAAGCTATTGTTGCAAAATCATTTGCACGCATATTCTATAGGAATGCAATCAATATTGGTCTGCCTGTAGTTGTTGCAGACATTGAAGCAGATGATGGAGATGTTCTTTCAGTTGATTTGGAGAAGGGAATCATCGTCAATGAAACCAAAAACATTGAAGTTGAATTCCAAGCTTTTAAAGAATTCATGATAAATATATTGTCTGATGGTGGTCTAGTTAAACATTATTTGGCACAAAAGGAATAAGTTTAATTAAATTGATTGGTTGATTATTTAACTGGATGTTTTATGGTAAACTATTCGTTAAATTAATCAAACTTTTATTTTAAATGCCATCATTTTGAAATATGTTTTTTCTTTTATTTTTAATTTGGATATTGAAGGCAACTTAAGAATATTTTTTGATTTTTGGATAAGTTTTTTAAAATCAATACATAAGTTTATAATTAACTTAATCTATAATATTATAATAATCAATTAAATTTATTAATTTAAATTAATAACATAGCTA
>JADLKP010000351.1 GCA_016838945.1 Methanobrevibacter sp. | reverse complement strand
TTATTTAATCTCTTTTTTAATTTAATTTCTTTTATATATTAAAAAGTACATATTTATATTTATGAATACAAACAGGTTTGAAACATTCTTTGATGCAATATTAGCGATTATCATAACTGTGCTGGTATTGAAACTGACACAACCTACAGCTCCAACATGGGATGCTATTTTATTATTGAATACACGATTCATCACATATGCAATCTGCTTTTTTGCAATTTTCATTATTTGGTATGATAATCATAACCTGTTTCAAGTCGTAGAAGAGATTGACAACAAGGTTCTGTTAGTTTATGCTCTTATGATGTTTGCCATTTCACTTTTGCCTTATTTTTCAACATGGGTGGCATTGCAGATAAACTCTGTAGCTGCTGAAACAATGTTTGGACTTGAGTTTCTGGCAATAAATATTTTATATATCCTATCCATCTATGGAGTTTATAGGGCAAATCCATATAACTGCGGATTATGCCAAGCAAACTTCAGAAGTCCTTATAAGTACATTCCAATAGTGCTTTCAATCTTGGGGCTCATAATTACTTATACATTATATGTGCCTGGGGTTTATTATTGCATTTTGCTTTCTTTGATCAGTTGGCTTTTTGTTGCAAGGCTTCAAAGACCTGACAATGGAAGCACTGAAAGGTTTGAGGCATTCATTGATGCAATCCTTGCTATCATAATCACAATAATTGTGCTTGAGATTCCAATGGTGGCAAATGGATCTTGGGATGCATTCTTTGACATCAAATTCGAGTTTATAGTCTATGCTGTAAGTTTTATTGTCTGCTTTAATTTCTGGAATTATAACAATAACCTATTCAATATTGTAAATAAGGTAAATGCTAAAGTGATTTGGTCAATTGGGTTGGCGTTGTTTTTCTTATCCTTGATTCCATATTTGACCACATTTGTGGGTATGAATCCTGATTCATTCATTCCTTGCTTCTTATATGGTATGGATTTCATTATTGTAGCTGTTTTGGCAATCTTCACTACAAGTGCCCTAAAAGATTCAGATAGGGCAAATATTGCTCTTCAAGTACTATTGCAAGATCACAAGCCATATATGGCAACAATTGTACTGGTCTTGATAGGTATGGTCATTGGTTATTTTGCTTATCCATTAGCTATTGTAATTGCTTGTTTGGCTTCAATAATTAGTTTATGGGTATTGACTTATTTAAGCAAGCACTGATTCAATTTAATATTTTATCATCTTCACTTTTTTTTTAAAAATCTTATCTATTCAATTTAATATTTTATCGCCTTCACTTTTTTTAAAATTTTTATCTATTCAATTAAAATATTTGATACGCTCCTTTTAAATCATAATTATTATATATTATAT
>JADLKP010000062.1 GCA_016838945.1 Methanobrevibacter sp. | reverse complement strand
AAAATAGTATTAAAATTATAAATTTATACTAATATAAAAAATACAATAATAAAAAATAATTAAATACAATATAAAAATTTATTAAAAAATTAAAAAATTCATTTATTACATTATAAAGAAAAGGACCGGATATAATGGAAAATAAAGAAATTGTAGTTACTGGAGGATGTGGATTCATAGGTTCACATATCGTTGAAGAGCTATTGGAAAACAACCATGTAACCATTATAGACAACCTATCCTCTGGAAAAATGGAAAACCTGAAAGATCCAGATCATGAAAATTTGACTTTAATCAAGGAAAATCTTTTAGATTGCGATTTGGAAGAGATTTTAAAGGGCAAGGATTATGTATTCCACCTTGCAGCTAAGGTAAGCGTTCCTGGAAGTGTGGAAGAACCTCTTGATTACAATGAAACAAACATTGACGCTACCGTAAAGCTATTGATTGCATGTAAAAACAACAACATCAAGAAAATAGTATTCTCCTCATCATCTGCAGTTTATGGAGAAAACTTGAATATGCCCCTTAAGGAAACAGAGCTCCCTATGCCTTGTTCACCTTATGCAGCTCAAAAGGCAAGTATTGAATTATATTTGGAGTCTTTCTATGAATCTTATGGTTTGAATTATGTTGCATTAAGATACTTCAATGTCTTTGGTCCTAGACAAGATGAAAATTCACCTTAT
This sequence comes from Methanobrevibacter sp., assembly GCA_016838945.1. GTDB lineage: Archaea > Methanobacteriota > Methanobacteria > Methanobacteriales > Methanobacteriaceae > Methanobrevibacter. The sequence continues at coordinate 9,449 of JADLKP010000062.1, read as the reverse complement.
GCAGCAGTTATTCCAAAGTTCATATCTGCAATTCTAAAAGGGGAAAGCCCTGTAATTTATGGAGATGGAGAGCAAAGCAGAGACTTCATATTTGTAGATGAAATTGCTAAAGCAAACATATCTGCTGCTGAATCTGATTACAATGGTATCGTTAATGTTGCATTAGGAAAATCAATGACAATTAACCATTTATTTGATATTGTAAGTGATGTTCTTGAATCAGACATTCCTGTAAAATACCTTGATGAACGTCCAGGAGACATCAAACACTCACTTGCAGATATAAGCAATCTTGAAAAAATCAACTTTAATCCAGAAGAGGATAAGTTTGAAGAGCAGTTAAGAGAAACTGTGAAATGGTTTAGAGAACAGATGGAAAAATAAGAATAATATAATTTATGATAAATCTAATGAAAATAATCTATGAAAATTATCTAATAATTATTTAAGAATTATCTAATTATTATTTATAATTTTCTAATAATTATTTAAGAATTATCTAATTATTATTTAAGTTTTCTAATAATTATTTATAATTTTCTAATAATTATTTAACAATTATTTAATCACAACAAAGAAGTGAAAAAATGAAAATAGAAGTATTGGACACTACATTAAGAGACGGTGAGCAAACACCCGGAATCTCTTTGAATGCAGTTAAGAAATTAAGAATAGCTACCAAATTGGATGAAATAGGAGTGAACTCCATTGAGGCAGGATCTGCCATTACATCTGAAGGTGAAAGGGAAGCTATTAAATTGATCACTTCACAGGGGCTTAAAGCTGAAATCGTAAGCTTTTCAAGAACCTTAATCAAGGATGTTGATTACTGCTTGGAATGTGATGTGGATGCAGTTAATGTTGTAGTTCCCACTTCTGATTTGCATTTAAAATACAAATTGAAAAAATCTCAAGATGAAATGCTTGAAGATGCAGTAAATGTAGTGGAATATGCAAAAGACCATGGCTTGACAGTTGAACTTGCAGCTGAAGACTCAACAAGAACAGACATTGAATACTTAAGAAGAATATTCAAGGCTACAATCGATGCTGGAGCAGATAGGATCTGCCCATGCGATACCTTAGGAATGCTTACACCATTAAAGTCATTCAATTTCCATAGAAAATTATCTGATTTAGGAGTTCCTTTAAGTGCTCATTGCCATAACGACTTTGGCCTTGCAGTAGCTAATACATTATCTGCAATTGATGGAGGAGCAAGCAGATTCCATGGAACAATAAATGGACTTGGTGAAAGAGCGGGAAATGCTGCCATTGAAGAGGTTGTAGTGTCATTGGATACACTGTACAAATACAGTGACGATGATGAGATGAGCAAATACACCACTGACATTAAAATAAATCAGCTTTACAGCACTTCAAAGTTAGTTTCAAGACTCAGTAACGCTTATTTGGCACCTAATAAACCTATTGTAGGTGAAAATGCATTTGCACATGAATCAGGAATTCATGCAGATGGAGTGATAAAGAACAGCGCAACCTATGAACCTATTATGCCTGAACTTGTAGGGCATAGACGTAAATTCATCATAGGAAAGCATGTCGGAACCAAGGGTTTGGATGAAAGGCTTAAGGAATTGGGACTTGAAGTAAATAAAGACCAGTTAAACGAAATCTTCATCAAAGTAAAGGACCTCGGAGACAAAGGAAAAACCGTTACAGACACTGACTTGGAAGCTATTGCAGAGCATGTCCTAAACATTGAACAGGAAAAGAAAATCAATCTTGACGAACTTACAATCGTTTCAGGAAACAAGATCAGACCGACAGCATCAATTAAGATGAACATCGAGGATAGCGAAGTAATCGAAGCTGATGTAGGTATCGGTCCTGTAGACGCAGCAATCAATGCTGTCAACAAGGGAATCAAAGGCTTTGCAGACATCAAGCTTGAAGAGTACCACGTAGATGCAGTTACCGGAGGTACAGATGCATTGATTGAAGTAATCGTAAAGCTCAGTTCCGGAGATAAGATCATATCTGCAAGGGCAACCGAACCGGACATCATCAATGCAAGTGTAGAGGCATATATTGATGGTGTAAACAGATTGCTTGAAAACAATCACTTTTCTTTAGATAAAAAACAGACAAAGAAAAATAAGAAATGAACTATGAATAAAACTAATTTTTAATTTTATAATTTTAATTTATATAATTTTAATTTTATAATTTTAATCTTATTCAAGAGAGATAAAATGAAGGAATACAATAAGGAATTGGCTAATTTAGACAATGTTGAAATATTAGGCTTTACCGGAACAATCGAAAGCATTCCAAGAACATTGGAACAGATAGACAACATTAGGAATACCTGTTGTGATGTTGGAATAATTCAACTTATGAATGCAGATGCAATAGCTGGAAAGGAGCATCTCTTGCATGGAACAATACATGCCATAAATGCATTCAAAAGAGAGGAAAACTTAGCCAATGATTTGGGAATTGAGATTTTGCTCAGAACATCTGGACAAAGACAAATTTCCAAGGCATTTGATATACTTGGCCTTAATGAAGGTGAAATGAATATGGCGGTTGTGATGATCGATTGTCCAGATTACTTTGTTGATGAATTATCTTCTATCTTTGTAAGAGACGATGCAGTTTTAGAAGCTGACGAATCAATATTAAAGAACTTATATGATATTCCTGAAAATGAGTTAAAGACCATCAATATAACTGATGTATTAATTGATAAAACAAGCAAATTACTTGTAGAACAATAGTGAGAAAAAGTCTTTAGAAATAATTTTTTCAAAAAAATCAAGAAAAAAAATAAACCAATCATCTTTAAAAAATTTAGAATAATTTTTTCAAAGAAAATCAAAAAAACCGATCGTCTTTAAAAAGAATAAAAAAGAGATTATTCATATTTTCCAACCGCATTGGCAATTGAATCCATATTATCCTCTTCAAGACATGCAATATCCAAATTCTTTATTTCCAAAGCAATAGCCTTTTCCTTTAACCTATTATAATTAGGACATTTGGTAATCATTCCATGACTGTCCAAAACAAATTCCTGTCTTAATTTGTAAGACAATGATTTAGGATCATCTGTTTTTAAAATGACATTGATTCCCCTTTTGTCCTTATGGAATACCTCAAAATCAGTTTCATCTTCAATCCTTTCCTTAAGGTAGGAGCATGAATCTATGGTCCTTTCAAGGTTTCGACTAGCAAAATCCAACTCATTATATATTCCGCATGCTGTTATGTTGCTTGCCTTATTTGTTTTTAAAAGAAGCTTTGACTTGTCAAATAATGAATTGTCGTTGATTGTTATGAATCCCCCATCTTCAACATTGACTATTTTTGGAGAGCCTGTAGATCCTATTATAATATCCGAGTAATTGCCGTTTGCCAACTTATTCTCGCAGTCTCCAATTGCTCCAGATGCATCTTCAACCAAGACCATATTGTTCCTATGAATAATATCACTGATTTCCTTAATGTCCTGTTCTGCAGTATAAGCTGCAAAACTGGTTAAAAATAATGCAGACTTATTGCTTTCATCATCCAAATCGATTATGCTGTTTTCTGATGATGAAATGATTGATTCATTAAGATAATCCAAATCAATCAATCCTTGATTGGTCTTTACAGTGATTAAATCTTTATTTAAGAAATTAGCTATCTGCTTAAATCCATTCCATGCACCTTGATCTGGAATCATGACAGCACCATCAATGGAATTCATAGCAGATAAAATAGCAGAATTGCCGCTATTAACCAATTTGGCATATTTGTGATTTGCAATATCTGCCAACTTTTCTTCAGCAAGCTTTTGATAATCCTGATTATCTTCTCCGCTGGCTAGCTTAGACATTGCCATTTGAGTTTCCTTTGACGGTTTCTTAAATTTAAGATTCATATTCTAACCTATTCTAATAATGATATTGCAACTATTTATTGTAAATCCGGAGATTTCTTAAAGAAATTATCCAATGTTGTCTGTTTTGAATGCAATAGTTCCTTCAACAGATTGCTTTGCTTGACATATTTGCTGATTGGAATCTTCAATTTTGTTCCACAGTATACGAGAGAGTCCTTCAATGATTCAAACTCCTTATATTCACCGCCCATAGCAAATTTGATGTTTTCCCTTACATTAAATACTCCAAGGGGAATATATCCTGAATAAGCTTCCCTAAGTATGATAACACCTGATTGAAGCTTAAGTTTTGCTAAATGATCAAGGACAGCCATTTTAGCTGAGTAGTAACATCCTCCTACACAGGAGTACTCTGTCTTGTTTGTATTGGTTTCATAGTCTGAAAACATCATTTCCTCTCCACCAAGAACTTTAATGAATGCCTCAAACCATTCATACTGCCATTCTGTAGGAGTCAGGATGATTGCATAATAATTGTTCAAGCTTGAAAACTCATAAACCCTATGTGAGTCCATAATAGGATAATGTCTCACTTCCTTCAATAGGGCATCAGCAATTGTACTGTCACAAGCGGTAATTGACCATCTTGTAGGAACCAGCCTTCGGTTTTTCTTAAGACCAAATGCCCCAACAGAGAAAGCCTTCTGCATAGCAGAAAATGGAACATCCTTATTGTGGAGATTCATCACAGCATCCCTTGCCTTCAAGTCTGTGTCATAAAAGCTCTTTTCAAGCTGCTTATCCCATCTTACAGCATCGATGTCAAACTTTTCAATTATTGCACTCGGACCATGAGGAGTGATCTCCTCGTTGAAGCTTGCACCAGTAGGCTTTGATCCAAAGGTTGCCTCACTGTCAATTGATTTTGATGCAAGTGAAATGTCCTGAAGCTTTTCAACAAAAGGATTTTCAACATCCTTAATTTCAATCAGCTGCTTTCCACGAACAAGATTCATTCTGTAAGCAATGATATCCTCTTGAGTCTTATTATTTGAAATCCATTGCTCTGGAGAGTCCATGATATAGGTATCCCCAAGCTGTGGAACCATCATAGGCCCAGCATACACTTTAGGATAACTCCATCGACCTATAAAAACAGAAGGTGGCGTACTTCCATCTAAGTCCTTTCCTACATCAACTGAATTCATCTTTATCTTTTCAGTCAATTTCTCTAAATATGCATTCTTTGTAGCCTTAGATGTTCTCATAATAAAACCTATAAATAATTAAACAATAATTGAATTCTCATAACTACAATTTTATATACTACAATTTTATATACTACAATTTTATATACTACAATTTTATATACTACAATCTCATAATACTGCAATGCTAAAATAATTAATATGATGGTGATTTAAATAATTAAGTGATTTATAATGTATGAAAATAAAATAGTTAAAATTAGTTTAAAAAAACTAATTTAACTTAAATTAACAGAATTCGATAGTGCTAGGTGGCTTATCACTAATGGATAAAGCAACGTGGGTAACTTCAGAAACTTCAGAAGTGATTCTTCTGGAAATGGTTCTGATAACATCCCAAGGCATTTCAGGGACAGTTGCAGTCATTGCATCTACAGAACTAATCAATCTGATTACAATGAGATAACCGAAGTCTCTTTCATCCCCTTTTACACCAGTCACTTTAGTGTCAGTAAGTACAGCAAAGTATTGCCATAATTCCTTATCTAAACCAGCCTTTTCTACTTCCTCTCTTACAATTGCATCTGCAGCCCTACAAACTGCTAAGTTATCTCTTGTCAAAGCTCCAACAACTCTTACACCGAGTCCTGGACCGGGGAATGGTTGTCTTTGTACAATGCTATCTGGAAGACCTAATTCAGTACCGACTTCTCTTACTTCATCCTTATATAAATCTCTAACAGGTTCAACTACTTTTAAAACCATACCGCTTGGCAATGCCATATTATGGTGAGTTTTGATTTCACCTTCAGTTTCAATCCAATCAGGAGCAATAGTACCTTGAACTAAGTATTTAGCGTCAACTGCTTGTGCTTCTCTTTCGAATACTTCAATAAATACTCTTCCGATGATTTTCCTTTTCTCTTCAGGATCATCCACACCTTCAAGTTCAGATAAAAATTCATCAGAAGCATCAACGTACTTGAAGTTTAATCTGTCTTCGAAGACACTGCAAACTTGTTCAGCTTCTCCTTCTCTGAGCAAACCATGGTTAACGAATATAGCTGTTAAATTGTCACCGATAGCCTCTTGAGTGAGAACAGAACAGACAGAACTGTCAACTCCACCGGATAATGCTATGATTGTTTTTTCATCACCAATTTCCTCTTTGATTTTGCGAGTAGCATCTTCAATAAATTCTTTTGGGCTTAACATAAAAATACCTTTAAAAAATAATTGTAAATTTTAAAAAATTTTTATATTCTTAAGAAAATTAAAGAAAAATATTATTCCATCTATTCGAAGTCTTCGATGAATTCCATAATGATAGCTTCTAAACCTTCGTCTTTGCCATCCATTACAGCATCCATAATATCTTCATATTTTACATATTTTTCAATTTTAATAGCTTTTTCCCCAATACCGGTAATCCTGAAATCTTGTTCACCGTCACCAATAGGAATGCTGATGTTTTTGAATTTTAAGTTAGCTTTGTTGTCCATTGCTTTCTTTTTGAAGTCATCTATATTATCAAACATTTTTTATCAACCCTTTTTAAAATATTAAAAAAATTAAAATAATCTAAAACCTTTGTTTTATTAAAGTCCTCATCTTAATTCCCATTTTATTCATATGACAATTTTGAATTGCAATAAATAATTTTTAACTAATAGTCAAAAACATTATTTTTTATAATTTTGACAAATCTCATAAAAATTTTTAAAGATAAATTCACCTTTAGGAGTATGATGAACTTCCGGATGAAATTGAATTCCATAAATCTCCTTTTCCTTATGCTTCATCGCTTCGATGTCACAAAGAGAAGAGCTTGCAATTATGTCAAATTCCTCTGGAAGTGTATGAACTTCATCCTTATGAGAACTCCAAACCTCTAGAGGAGATTCAAGACCTTTGAAAAGACTGGAATTATCTAAAAGATCAATTTTTACCTGAGCATAACTTTCAGTGTCTGAAGTTGAGACTTCCCCACCGAATGTTTTAGCTATTAATTGATGACCTAAACAAATACCAAGAATTGGAATATCAAAGTGTCTAATATACTCTGCAGCATTACCAACACCATCAATTGAAGGTCCCCCTCCTAAAATTAAACCGATAGGATCTTTTCCCTCAATTTCTTCAATTGATAACTCATTGCTAACCAATTGAGAAGGAATATTCAGATATTGTAAACTTCTTTGAATTCTATGGTTGTATTGACCCTTATTATTAATAACTAAAATTGTCATAAAATCTCTCAAAACTATGTGAATAAAATTTATATAATATTCATAATGTACTGATTTTTCATCAATAGATTATTATATATTATAATAATATATTTTATATTTAATATTATATATAAATTTAATAGATTTGAAAATTTGAAAAATGAACATTTAAATAAAATTTAAATATGATTAAAAGAAAAATAAAATTATGGAAATCGATGAATTAATTACTTATATCATAATTATATTAGTAGTGGCTGCTTTAATCAAATTATTTGCATGGTTACTACCAATTATTGTTGTTTTAGCAATAGCATACGTTCTGTATGTCTATATAACTGAAAAATAAAATTAATATTTTTAGCTAAATAGCTAATTTTTTCTTTTTATTTATTATTCTTGATTTATTTAACTATTTTTTTAATCTATTTTATTAATGCTTTTTATATGATTTAATAACCATTTTTTATCTGTTAATTACACTTTTTTAAAAAAATAAATACTATAAACTAAATATATGCCATTTATAACTTAAAAACTAATAAAAAAATATCAATAAATTTATAACAATCAAAATTAGAAATTAATATATACTTATAATTAAAAACGATTATAATTAAAAACTCCTAACGGAGGGGGATAAATGAATAAAAGAATGTTTAAATATTTTTTTATTGCTTTAATGTTTTTAATTATCATAAACATTAACTTTATTTCTGCAAGCGAAATGGATCAAGGGACAGATATCATTTCAGAAGAAATATTATCTGATGGCTCTGGAATAGATGAAATCTATAATGGGGAAAATAATGAGGGGAATTCATCTGATAGTCCAACAGACAATACTGGAAATGAAACAGAAACTCCTGTGGAGCCTGAAACCCCTACAGAACCAGAAACTCCAGTAGAACCGGAAACCCCTGTTGAGCCAATAATATTGGAAAAGACTTCCATCAGCTCTGCAGATTATGTCATAAAAAACAAGTTTTTAAATGTTACATTAAAGGACAGCAATAAAAATCTAATCGCAAAGAAAAAGATCAACCTTACCATTAACGGCAAAACACTTTCTGCAACAACCAACAGTAAAGGAATAGCCAAATTCAATATTACTGAAGCTGCAAAGACATATAAGATAAACATCAGATTCGATGGGGATTCAATATACAAATCAGCTTCCAAAACATTGAATCTGAGAGTTATTGCAAAACCAGTTTATACCAAATTGACTATTGCAGAAACAGGTGTTATCAAAAACCAGCAAATGAAGATTTATTTGAAATCAACTGCAGGAAAGGCAATAGCTAAACAGAATATAACCATAACCATAGATGGAAAAACCTATACAAGAACTACCAACAGTGAAGGTTTGGCTAAGCTAAAATTAAACAAAAGCTCTAAAATATATGATGTAACCATCAATTATGCTGGTAAAGGCAATTACATACCAGCAAGCAAAAAGACAAAGATCAATGTCTTAAATTGCAAACTCATAGGAAAAACCAGCTATGGAAAAGTCTATTTCCTAAGCACAATAGGAAATCGCAGCTCAAAGGTTAGAATAGCTTATGTTGTTGGGCTCCATTCAATGGAACATCAAATACATGATTCTCTCTATAAACTAATGAAAAACAAAGTGAATATGAAATATAAATATTATATTTATAGAATTGTCTTAACCAACAAGAAAGGGTCATATTCCACATTAAGAATGAGAGGTCAGAAATTAGCTAAGAATTATATAGTTCCACATGCTAAAAAGCAAAAATTCAATTTGGTGGTTGATATTCATTCAACTTCAGGAATAACATATAAGAAAACTTATTTCATTCATGTTCCAAAGAATCAACATCAACCTTCAATGAAATTGGCTAAAAAGACCATTAAAACAATTAAATCAATAGAGAATAACTCCAAGATGTTATATTGGTCACCTCCAACACAGACAAGTCCCCCTTATATACATTTACCTTTAATTAAGGCAGGAACTCCTACATTTGTCTTTGAAACATGGAGCTATGAGAAAAAGTCTCAAACCGATAAGAGAGCTAAAATATTAACTCAAGCTATTGATAAGATATTTGGTTAAAAACCATTTATCTTCTTATTTTTTTGGACAATTAAGATAGTTCGTATTTAGACTAATAAATAATATAA
>JADLKP010000061.1 GCA_016838945.1 Methanobrevibacter sp. | reverse complement strand
GTGGGTTCAGCAGTGCTTTGATACGAAAAAAAGATTGCACCGATACCGATTTTTCCACGGTGTTTTTTTTCAACTTGGCAGCAGGTATCCTGTTTTTCCTACTTCTGTTTTTCTCTGCTCCTGCAATCAGCGGATTCTTTAATGAACCGGAACTGACCGCAATACTACAGGTATTGGGTATTGTTTTGATCATCGATTCACTTACCCTGATTCAACGGACCATTCTCACCAAAAGAATCGATTTCAAGCTACAGGCACGAATTTCAGTAATAGCATCAATCGGTTCAGGTATTGTTGCCATAGCAATGGCATTTTATGGTTTTGGGGTATGGGCACTTGTCGCACAGAGAATTGTCAAACAGGGCCTCAACTCCCTTTTTCTCTGGTTGTGGAATCGTTGGAAACCGTTGCTTGTTTTTAGCAAAGAGTCATTTAAAGAACTATTTGGTTTCGGAAGCAAGCTGCTTATCAGCGGATTGATTGATACGATATACCGTAATATATATTACCTTGTTATTGGTAAATATTTTTCTGCACAAGAATTGGGGTATTACACACGAGCAGAAGGTTTTAAAAATCTACCTTCTCAAAACCTGAATTCAATTGTTAGTAGAGTGACTTATCCAGTCTTATCTGCAATACAGGATGATATCCCCAGGTTAAGAAATAACTACCAAAAGTTGATACGGTCAGTGATGTTTATCACTTTTATCCTGATGTTGGGAATGGCTGCAGTGGCTGAACCGATGATACATACGCTGATTGGTGCCAAATGGGAGCCGGCAATCATTTATCTGCAGATGCTCTGTTTTGTGGGGATGATGTATCCGTTGCATGCTTTGAATCTAAACATGTTGCAGGTACAAGGTAGATCTGACCTGTTTTTGAAATTAGAAGTGATCAAAAAAATCATTGCCATTCCAACCATTGTTATAGGTGTATTTTTCGGAATCAAAATAATGATTGTAGGCATGATGGTCAATACGCTTATCGCTTATTATTTGAACAGTTATTGGAGTGGTGTGAAAATAGGTTATTCGTTTAAACAACAGGTGAAAGATATTTTGCCCTCTTTTTTCCTTGCATTGACAATGGGAGTCACGGTCTATTTTATTGGACTGTTGTTGCCATTCTCTTATCCAATTAAATTAATCATTCAAATCATATTCGGAGCTCTATTTGTTCTAGTGATCAGTGAAGTCACAAAATTCAGGGATTATATATTCGCAAAGCAACTGGTATTAGAAAAGATTCATTCAATCAAAAAAAGATAAATATGGAAAAGCCCATATATGTAACACAACCCTCATTGCCCGATTTAGAGGAATTTATCCCATATTTAAGAGAGATATGGGATAATAAAATCCTGACAAATAACGGTCCAATGCACAAAGAGTTAGAGAAAGAGTTGGCATCATTTCTGGGTGTGCCATATATCTCACTCTTTGCCAACGGAACTTTGGCCTTGGTCACAGCTTTACAAGCATTAAGAATCACAGGTGAAGTGATTACTACTCCATACAGTTTTGTTGCTACAACGCACAGTTTGTGGTGGAACAATATCAAACCTGTATTTGTGGACATAGAACCTGAATTTGGCAACCTTGATCCGGATAAGATTGAAGCAGCCATCACTCCAAAAACAACTGCCATCATGCCAGTACATGTTTATGGCAATCCATGCCATGTGGAGAAAATTCAGAGAATAGCCGATATCTATGGATTAAGGTTGATATACGATGCGGCTCATGCATTTGGAGTGAAATATAAAGGGGGGAGTATTCTCAACTACGGCGATCTGTCTATCCTCAGTTTTCATGCCACAAAGGTATTTAACACCTTTGAGGGTGGTGCTATTATCAGTCATGACAGTGCAACCAAACAACGGATAGATTACTTGAAGAACTTCGGTTTTGCCGGGGAGACCACCATTATGGCACCCGGCATCAATTCAAAGATGAATGAAGTGCAGGCCGCGATGGGATTGCTGCAATTGAAATCTTTCAATGACAGTATCGAGAAGCGAAGAGTTGTAGCGAACAGATACAGAGAGTTACTGAAAGATGTGAAAGGGATTTCAATGCTACCTGAACCACAAGAAACCACAAGCAACTATGCATATTTCCCAATTTTCGTTGATGAAAAAGCATATGGAATGAGCAGGGATGCATTGTATGAAAAACTGAAACAGAACAATATATTTGGTCGACGCTATTTTTACCCTCTGATTAGTGAGTTTTCAATGTATAGGGGGTTGGAGTCTTCTTCACCGGAGCATTTATCGGTGGCTCACAAAATGGCAAATGAAGTGATATCTTTACCAATTTACCCTCAATTAGACGAAACCACGATCGTTGAAATTACAAACATTTTAAAATATTGAAATGAAGAAAATAATGCTTCTAGGTGGTTTAAGGTATTTAATACCAGTGATAAAAGAAGCTCATAATTTAGGATATTATGTTATCACATGTGATTATATACCAGATAACATCGCCCATAAATATTCAGATGAATATATTAATGCTAGCATTACTGATAAAGAAAAAATTTTGCAAATTGCTAAGGAAAAACAAATAGATGGAATTATGTCCTTTGCAGTTGATCCAGGAGTAACAACAGTGGCATATGTTTGTGAAAAACTTGGGCTACCATCAATTGGATCTTATGAATCAGTAAATATACTGCAGAATAAAAAATTATTTAGAGAATTCTTAGCTAAGCATAATTTCAATGTTCCAAAAGCCAAGGGGTATACATCAGTAGATGATGCAATTTCAGATATTAAATACTTCAATTGGCCGTTAATGGTTAAACCTGTCGACTCTGCCGGGAGTAAAGGTGTTTCAAAAGTGGAAAATATTGATTGTTTCAAAGAGAAAATTGAAAATGCAATTAGATTCTCTCCCACAAAACAGTTTATTGTAGAAGAATTCATTGAATCTGATGGTTTTCCTTCAGATTCAGAAAGTTTATCTATAGATGGTGAATTAGTTTTTTTTACGCTTTCAAATCAACGATTTGATCGAAATGCGGCCAATCCTTACACACCCGCCGGGTTTACATGGCCGTCAAAGATGGAACGTTACCATCAAGAGGAACTCAGGAGTGAGATTCAACGGTTATTATCATTGTTAAGAATGAAGACTTCCATTTATAACATTGAAGCTAGAATTGGTATTGACAATAAAGCTTATATAATGGAAGTATCTCCAAGAGGAGGAGGGAATCGACTTGCAGAAATGATTAAACTTGCTACCGGTGTTGATTTGATTTCGTACGCATTAAGAGCCGCAGTTGGGGAGGAAATAATTAATTTTACTGATAAACTAATTTATAATGGTTTTTGGGGTGAAATAATACTTCATAGTGACAAAGAAGGCTATTTTGAACAACTTATAATTGATAACCGAATTAAAGAACTTGTTTATGAAATTGACTTATGGGTAACAAAGGGAAGTTATATCAAGTCTTTCACCGGAGCAAATGAAACTATCGGCACAATTGTAATTAAAGGAGATGATCAAAACCAGGTAGATGAACTTGTTTCTAATTACAAAAAATGGATTCAAATAATTGTCAACTAAAAATATGCTATGAGAATATTTATTACAGGTCAATGTACTTTACATTGGGGAAGAATGGAATTTGGAAATATTGGTAATTACTATATAATTGAACCATTTGTCCGATTAATACATGAAACTTTTCCCGACGCAGAATTAGTTACTACTTTTCAAATGTCTGACAGATTTTGCCGTGATGAAAAAATCCGAGTACTTCCTATGGATTTGTATTATGGCTGGGATAATGACTTGGAAAAAGCAGAAAAAGAATTGACCATTGCTAAAGAACTCAGCAGAACTGGAATTTTTAAAGAGACTACACCTTACATTAAAGAGGTTTATAAAGCTGATTTAGTAATTGATTTTAGCGGAGATATCTGGGGTGACAATGCTGATTTTCTTGGTAAAGATAGATTTTATGTTGGATTATGCAAGGATAGAGTAGCTCAGTTAATTGCACCTAAGACAGTCATGTTGGCTGGTTCTCCTGGGCCATTTGATAATAATGAAAATCTTGAGTTTGCCAAAGAGGTTTATTCTAACTTCGATTTAGTAACAAACCGTGAGTTTATTAGTATCAACTTGTTGAATGAATACGGATTTGACACTTCAAAAACATATAGTTTAGCATGCCCTGCATTTAGATTTGAGCCTGCAAATACTGAAGAAATAATTAATCTCCCTCAAGTATCAGACATGCTTAATTCAAACCGTCCTAAAATTGGTTTTGTTATTTGTGGATGGAACTTCAAAAAGGGACCTTTCGATAGGTGGCCAAGAGAAAATTCTGATTATGAAATATTTGTCGATGCAATTGAAAAGTTTAGTAATGAAGTTGATGCAGATATATATTTGATGTCACATTCAAATGGTTTTCCAATTCCACCTGAGGAATTTCAATTACAACACGGCCGTGATTATCCAGTTATTAAACAACTGCAAAGAGTAATAGAGGAAAGAGGTTTGGCAAAAAATGTATATTCTCTTGATGGAGTTTATGATGCATGGCAGACAAAAGCAATAATTGGTCATTTTGATATGTTCGTAAGTGGTCGAGTTCATGCTGCGGTTGCGGCTTTAAGCCAATCAATACCTACTGTTATCATTGATTACGGACATGAACCAAAAGCACATAAATTGAAAGGTTTTGCAGAAGTTGCAAATGCTCTCGATTATGTAGCCAACCCTGATCAAACTGATGATATCTTTCATAAAATGAATAGATGTTGGAATGAAAGGGATGTATATAGAAGTAATCTATTCAGTCACATTCCGAAAGTTAAGGAATTAGCTAAACAGCACTTTGACCTACTAAAACCATTAATAAGTAATTGATTATCTATGTGCGAAATTTCTTTTTCAATTAATAAAGCCGACAAGGAAGTTATTGAAAAACATTTATTTGAATGTTCTAACTCTTTTATTCCTCCATTAGAATCATATGTTGATATTTCTGCTTACTCAGAGAAATTAAAAAAATTTGCTATATCTTTTGAGGCATGGAGTAACGGCCAGTTAATATCATTAATTGCTTGCTATTTGAATGATGAGATAACTAAAAAGGGTTTTATTACTAATGTGAGTACATTTCCAACTTTTCAAAATAAAGGTATTGTTTCTCATTTATTACAAAATTTAATTGACTATGCGATAGATAAGGAATATGTGAGTATTTCTCTTCAAGTAAATAAAATGAATACTAAAGCTATCTCATTTTATTTAAACAAAGGGTTTGTTCTTGATGAAGAAGATTCCACAAGTGAACTTTACAAAATGTATTTAATCATAGATAATTCAGAATGACTTTTCAACCATTGGTGAGCATTTGCTGCATAACGTACAATCACGTAAGATTTATTCATGATTGTATTGAAGGTTTTTTAATTCAAAAAACTAGTTTTAAATATGAAGTTCTTATTCATGATGATGCATCGAATGATGGTACAAGAGAAATAATTGAGGAATATAAATTAAAATATCCTGATATAATATTTCCATATTTTCAAAAAGAAAATCAGTATTCAAAAGGACATAGAGGGTTTAATCAAAAATATAATTTCTCTCGGTCCCGAGGTAAGTATATTGCACTTTGTGAGGGAGATGACTATTGGACAGATCCATATAAGTTGCAGAAACAGGTGGATTTTTTAGAAGATAATAATGAATACTCACTTGTATTTCATGATTACTATATTTTAGAAAACAATAATCTCAAATTAAGAGATATAAGATTAAATGAAACAATATATCAAGAAGATTACGCTAGAGTATTATCAGGTGTTCATACATTAACTGTAGTATTTAGGAATATAAATCTTGTTGATTATAATGAAAACAATTATGGATCATATTATTTGTTTTTGAGAATATCTGATTATGGGCCATTTAAATTTTTAAAGGAATCTATGGCAGTTTATCGTGTACATGAGGGAGGAGTTTATTCAGGTAATAGTTTTTTTGAACAATGTGAGATGTCATTAAACAATAAAGTTTTAATGATAAATTTTTATAGACACAATAAAAAACTTCACAGCATATTAATCAACACATATGTTAGATATTCTCTTAACTATGCATTTCAATCATTTAAGAGTAAATCATTCAAGACTGGTTTTTATTTTTTTAAGAAATCATTAAATTATGGTTTAAGAATTAGTCATTTATTTTTCATGCCAAATTATTTTATAAAAAAGTTTAGAAAATGAAATATCATATTATAACAGTTATATTCTCATTTCTTTTTTATGTATTTAGATTCATAATTCCTGTTGAAGTTATATTTGTCTTATCTGGTATATATTATGTCTCAACTCTGTTTTTTTTAAAGAATTATAAAACAAATAAATGGTTAGTACCTCCCCAACTTTTCACATTAACTATGGTTTTATATATATTTCTACCATCTATTTTAATTTATTATGGTGGTATGATATACGAAAGATTTAATTTATCATTATTCACAGAACTTAATATTGTAAGTGCAAACATTGTAACATTATTTGCTACTTCGACAATGTGGTCATCTTTTTTATTAGCAAGCATTAAGAAGAATTTTCAAATTCTTGAAATATCAACTAACGACATTAGAAAAAAAAAAATAAATAAAAGAATATTTTTATTTTTTCTGATAACAATTTCAATTCAATTTTATGGTGTTATTGCCAATATTTCTGGATATTCAGTTGAATCTAGTGCTAGCAGTCAAATAGTTAGTATATTTGGAGGTTTTAGTATTTTTATTTTTGTATACTACTTTTATACAAATTATGAAAGTATCATAGATAAAGTTGATGTTAAATTTTTAATGATGCTTTTGTCCTTAATTATCCTTGGCTTTGCTTTTGCATCAAAAAGCAAAGTTGTATCACCCTTTTTATACTTAATTCTTGTTGATTATTTTAAAAGAAAAAAGTTTAACAAGAAAATTATAATCATAGGATTTTCAGTTTTTCTTTTATCTTTTGTTATTGTGCCAATTATTAGAGAAAGTATTAATAAAAACGAAGATATACGTTTAAATATCACATCAAATAGTAAAGTAAATGTAAGTGATGCATTTTTTTCATTTCTTTACAGAACTACATATGTTCCTCAGTTAATAATGGCTATAGATTATTCTGGTGAATTACCACAATCCGTGAAGGAATTATGGGAGTATCATTTATTGAGTCCTATTTATTCAGTGTTACCAAGACCAATATATAAGAATAAGCCTGAAATTACATTTGGGAAGTGGTTTTCTTATAATGTTTATGGTTCAACCAGAGAAAACAATATTGGGGCTACTTATCAAGGTATATTGTATCTAAATGGAGGAATAGGATCTGTTTTTGTTGGTTTTTTTTTACTAGGGTTATTTCAAGCTTTGTTTGTTAAACTTTTTTTTAACGAAAAGTATATACCGATTTATCTCTCATTACTTTTGTCTTTATTTTTGCTACCTCAGGAGCCTTGGGTGTTTTACGTTAGATTAATTCAATCAGCTATAAGTCTATATTTAGTTTATAGACTTATAAATCGTTATTGACTTTTACTGATTCTAAGGATTTTTGTTCCTATTGTAAAAAAACTCATAGATATTAAAATGCAAATATTTATTGTCGCTATGCCTGGATGTGGTAATCTAGGTGATGATTTGATTTCAAGTTACCTAGTTGAGTTATTATTTCAGAAATATTCTGTTACGAAAATTGGTCTATTATGTGGACAAAATATTAATGATTCATGTTATAAACAGTATCTTGATAAAATTATTTTTTTTAAACAGAAAGGTAAGAAAAATATTTTTTCCTATTTTACAGTTAGAAATGAGATACATAATTATATCCACAACTGTGATTTAATAATAATTGGTGGAGGTGGTCTGATTCAAGACTCACATTCACCCTTCACCATCTATAAATATTTAAGATATAATAATCTATTTTCAAAGCCGACATTATTATTGGGAATAGGAGTTGGGCCAGTCAATTATAAATTTAACAAGTGGTATTTACGTAAAGTTTTAAAAATAAATCAGCTTATTCAAGTAAGGGATGAAGAATCAAGAATTCTTCTTCAAAATATAGGTGTCAAATCATCTATCATCGTAGATAAAGACATTATAGAAGGTTCAAAAAATTTAGTTGATTTTGATTTTGAAAAAAAGATAAACAATGAAAATGAAATATTAGGTTGTAACATAAGAAATTGGAAGGATATTGATATAGACAAATTTGTTTTATTCTTACAAAAGATAATTATTAGGCATAAAATAGAGCGAATTAAATTTTTTGTTTTTGAGAATGGTTTTAACAATACATCGGAAAAACAATTTTCTGAAAAGATTATCACAAAGTTGGTAAATATTATAAATAAACCGGTAGAATTATACGTATATAATGAAACAAATACTGAAAATTTCTTTACAGAATTTTTCAGTGTAACTATAGGAATTGCCAGCAGATATCACGCTAATATACTTTGGCAACTAGCAAATATTGAAGTCTTACCAATCGTTTATTCTCCTAAAGTTAAAAGTTTATATACCAAATATGGATATGAAGCTAAAACATTTAATGATTTAATTTTGAGTAGCTCAGGAAATTCTGAGTTTATTAAAATAAATCTCAATGATTCAAATTATTCCTTACCAACTTATGCAAAAAATAATGAGAAAAACAGTTTATCTATAAATATAATCAATTTCTCTTTATCCATTATTTCCTTTATATATGAATTGTTTGTTAGTATTTTTATTAGATTTAAATTTTTATTTAAATGAAATCTCCAATAGTTCTAATTAATAGAGCAAAACGTCCTGGTGCACATAGTATCGAGGAAATATTTGAATCAATTTCACTATATAATAGAGAACTCATCATTAAATACGTACCCGAGTATAGAATATCTCCTATAAATATATTTAAAAATTTAATTTTTTCATATATAAATAAAGGACGGATTACTCATATAACTGGTGATATCCATTACATTTCGTGTGTGACATGGCCTCGGAATATATTGACAATCCATGATGTAGGTTCGATCAATTCTTCAAATAGATTAAAGAATATTTTAAAAAACATTTTTTGGATATATATTCCTACTTTGTTTGTAACTAAAATTACAACAATTTCTGATTTCTCCCGTGATGAACTGATTAAAAAAGCGCCATGGCTTAAATCTAAAATAGTTGTAATTCCAAATCCTGTGAATCCATTAATTGAATACAAACCAAAGGTTTTCAATAATACTTATCCAACGATATTACATTTGGGTACAAAAAGAAATAAAAATCTTGAAAATACAATTATTTCATTAAGTGGAATTAAATGTAAATTAATAATCGTTGGAAAACTAACAGATTTACAACTTGAACTTTTAAAGGAAAATGAAATTGATTTTGAAAATTTTGTAGACTTGTCTTATACTGATGTAGTCCAGTTATATTATCGGTGTGATATTGTATCTTTTTTGTCATTTTATGAAGGTTTTGGGATGCCAGTTATTGAAGCTCAGTCTGTTGGAAGAGTTTTAATTACAAGTAATATTACTCCTATACCTTCTATTGCTGGCAAGGGTGCACATTATGTCGATCCTAATGATATAGTTGATATAAAAAGTGGATTTGACAAAATTATTAGTTCTGAAGATTATAGAAATTATTTAATTACAGAAGGATCTATTAATGTCTCACAATATAGTATTAGTAATGTTGCCAATAAATATTTAAAACTGTATAATGAACTTCTAAATAAATAATTCAAGTTTCGCAAGTTCCTAACTTGCCGATTTTAGTTCATAAAAGTTTATAAAGTGAGCCAGATTATCCGATTTGTTAATGATTGCATCGAAGATCTCTTCCTCTTCAATGGAGAAGATACCGGTCATGATTTTCACCATTTCGAGGATAATGCCCCATATCCTCTCCGTTACGGAGAACTCCATGCCAGAGTGTTGCACATCCCTAAAGATTCCGCCAATGGTCTCATAACTGGTGAACCTTTTGGCCAGGGAAAGCAAATTGTATTGCAATGCCGTGATCGTGGCTGTACCGGCAAAGCGAACGTCAGCGGTAATATACTGACAACCAAGCTTGCGGATCCTTCTGGCTTCACCCCTGGCTTCAAGCAGATTGATCAGTGCCCGGGCGGTGAGTTCCTTCCCTTCAAAACCG
>JADLKP010000060.1 GCA_016838945.1 Methanobrevibacter sp. | reverse complement strand
AGAAAAATATATAAACAGATAGTATTAATAAATATAAAATTAATAATAAAATTAAAACAAAAATGACTATGTGATATTTTGAAATCCTTTGAATTTTTATCAAAAAAAAGAGAGCCTAAACCTAGGAACTGTGGAATAACAATGGTATTGGACAAAGGTTTAGGACTTGAAACAGCAAGCAGCTTAATGGACATCTCTGGAGAATATGTAGACTATCTTAAATTCGGTTGGGGAACTTCCATTGTCCATGATAGAGAAATTATAAAAGCTAAAGTTGAAATGTATAAATCCCATTCAATCACTCCATACACTGGAGGAACATTATTTGAACTTGCTTACATGAATGAAAAGCTTGAAGAATTCTTTAAAGAAGCTCATGAATTAGGATTTCCAGCTATAGAAATTTCCGATGGATCCATTACCATTCCTCATGATGAAAAGCTAAAATGTATTGAACTTGGAAAAGACAATGGATTTGAAATATTGTCTGAAGTTGGAAAGAAAGATCCTAATTTGGATAAGGAGCTTAGCTTGGATGAAAGAATAGAATATATGAAAGAGGAATTAGACGCAGGTTCTTCCCTAATAATCGTTGAAGCAAGGGAAGGTGGAAAGAATATCGGAATCTTCGACAAAGCAGGAAATGCAAAGGAAGATGAAATTGACTATATTTTAGATAATTTTGATGGAAATAAGATTTTATGGGAAGCTCCTAATAAAGACCAACAAATCTTTTTCATATTAAAATTAGGCAATTCAGTTAATTTAGGAAACATATCCAGTGAAGACATAACTCCTCTTGAAACCTTAAGGCAAGGCTTAAGAGGAGACACCTTAGGAAAATTTTAGCAGCGTTTTAACTAAAAATACATGTAAAATTCAATTAATCCGCAGAATACTAAAAAAGTAAATTACAGGTTGTATTCAATGACTAAAAATAGAACTATTGATGAGATAAATAAGAAAATCAATGATGGTGAAGCCAATATTTATACTGCTGAAGAGTTTAAGAAACTCATAAAAAATGATAAAGCCCCAAGCTTTGATGAAGTGGATGTTGTTACTTGTGGAACTTGTGGAGTAATGAGCGGTACAGCAGCTATCCTAAACTTCATTGTATCAGAACCTGGAGAGTTCATAAGAGCTAGGGAAGTTTATTTAAATGGGGTGCCTGCATATGCAGGGCCATGTCCAAATGAATGGCTTGGATCAGTTGATGTGATACTTCATGGAACTGCCCATTCCATATATGATGAATCCTATGGCGGGGGATTCCTACTTAAGGAAATCCTTGAAGGAAAGGATATTGATGTTCGGGTTGTAAGTGCAGAAGGAAAAACAATTGAAAATATAATCAACCTTGATGATATTATTCGCGGACAAATAATAGGTTCAAGAATGGCATTCAAGAATTACACTGCCTTTACAAATCCAAATGAAGAATCTGTCAAATCAATCTTTTCAGCAATTCCTTTGGAAGGAAGCCTTAGAGGATTGACATTTTCAGGATGTGGAGACTTGAATCCTCTTCAAAATGACATACCTCACAATGCAATAAAAGAAGGGGCTAGAGTTCTATTGAATGGAACAATAGGATATATTTTAGGAGATGGAACCCGTTCGTCACTTGAAAAACCAAATTTAATGTTATCTGCAGATTTAATAAAAATGGATCCTTATTATTTAGGGGGATTTAAGACAGGGCAAGGAGGAGAAGTCTATGATACAGTATCTATTCCAATTCCTGTATTGAATGAAGAGATTTACAATAATTTGCTTATTCGTGATGAAGATATTGATTTGCCTGTTGCAGATATCCAAGGACGTCACTTGCCTCTCGGCAATACCGATTATGATAAGATGTGGGCGGGTCATGACTTAAGGCCAAAATACAATAAGGGAAAATGTTCAATCTGCAATCAATGTATTGTTGAGGAAATCTGTCCAACAAATGCATTTAAAAGGCAAAAACTTGATTTCAATTATTGTTTCGGTTGCGGAATGTGTGCAAACTACTGTAAGAATGATGCCTTTGACATGAATACTGGAAATGTGGATTTAACTATAAATGGGGAAGATGTTAATATTCCTATTATCTGCAGGCAATCAGATAGATTAAGAGCTAATAGACTATCTTTAAAATTAAAAGAAATGATAGAAAATAAAGAATTTAAATTATAAAACATCCAAAAAAATAAAAGAAAATCCTTAAAAGAATTTCTAATAAAACATTTCAAATTAAATAAGCTTAGAAATGGTAAAAAAATTCAAATTATTACACCATAAGGAAATTAAATATGACATTTAAACAAAAGATTAATGATTCGCCAATAGATTTCGCAATTGAAATCATTAATGACGTTAAAAATTCAAAAGACGAAGGAGTGCTAAAATGTGTGCAATGTGGAATGTGCACATCCACTTGCCCTGCTGCACATCATAGCGACTATAATCCTCGGGACATCATTGAAAAAGTATTGGCAGGGGATGAAAGCATCATTAGTGAGGAAAACATATGGAATTGCTTTTACTGTTACACTTGCCATAGCGTTTGTCCTGTAGGAAACAGCGTTTGTGAAGTAAATCAAATATTAAAGCAAATAGCTATTGCAAAGGAAATAGGCTATGATAAGCTATATGAATACTTGGGATTTGCAGATTCTTATTTCACTGCAGCAATTGGGGCAATTCCTGAAAGATTTTTCCCAGATATTGGCCAAGATGTGCCCGGATGGTGGAACTTTAGACAAAATCTAGAGGAAATTAGAAATGAATTGGAATTGGATTCATTGATGCCTTCAAAGGAGGTTATTGATGAAGTAAGTAAAATATTAACAATCACTGGATTTAAATCTAAAATTGAAAGAATAAGAGCATCTGAGGAGGTTGAAAAATGAAAGATTTGCCAACTGAAGACATACTTTTATTTAGAAGCTGTCTTGTAAGTGTAGAATATCCTGGTGTTGAAGCATCCACTAAATTCGTCTTTGATACGCTTGGCGTAGATTATGCAATATCCGAAAAGCAAACATGCTGCACTGGACTTGGACATTATTCAGATGTATTTAACCAAATTGACACATCAGCAATTGGAGCAAGAAACTTTAAGATAGCAAAAGAGATGGGAAGGCCAAACCTCGTTATGATGTGTGCAACATGCTATGCAATCAACAAAAAATCAGTGAAATTGCTTAATAAAAAAGACAGATTAAGGAATCATATTAATAAATTATTTGAAGAAAATGGCTTGGCTCATTTGAAATATGAAAAGAATGACCTAAAACCAACAGAAAATATATTCCATGTTGTAGATATATTATATGCAAAAAAAGATGTGATTAAAAAGCATATAAAATATGATTTAAGTGATTTTACAATAGCAACCCACCATGGATGCCACTATTGCAAGGTTCACTATGAAGACACCATTGGAGGGGTTCGCAATCCCAATATCATGGATGAATTGATTGAAGAATGCGGATGCAAGACAATAGGATGGTATGATCATAAAAGAGCAACATGTGGAACAGGATTTAGACAAAGATACTCAAACCCGGACTTATCATTTACCGCTACAGCGGATAAGATGAATGCAATTGAAGACGAGGATGTTGACATTTTAGTTCATCTATGTCCAAATTGCCATATACAATTTGACAGATATCAGGATTTAATCTCAAAAAGGGAAGGAAGAAACTTTAAGGCAATACACTTAAACATTGCCCAATTTATCGCTTTAGCTATGGGAGGGGATTTTGATAAGGTAATAGGGGTTAAAGCCCATACTGTACCTATAGATTCCGTCATTAAGGAGTTAAAGGAGGTTAAAAAATGAGAGATGATTTAAAAGTTGGAGTATTCCTTTGTGAATGTGGAGGAAACATTGCAGATACGGTTGATTTGAATAAGGTGAGGGAAGAATTGGATGTTGAATTCATTGGACAATTTGAAAACCTATGCTCACTTAATGGATGCAAAATAATACGTGATGCAATATTTGATATTGGCCTTGATCGGGTTGTAGTTGCTGCATGTTCCCCTATATCTCATGAAAAGACCTTCCAAGACTATATAAAGCCTTTGAATCCGTATCTAATGGACATGGCAAACATTCGTGAACAGTGTTCATGGGTTCACTCCGATAAGGAAAAGGCAACAGACAAAGCCATTGCCTTGATAAATGCTTCAATTGAAAAGGTAAAACAATCAGATGCTGTTGACCCAATATATTGCCAAACACCTACAGAAACGGCAGTAATTGGAGGTGGAATAGCTGGAATGAACGCTGCATTATCTCTTGCAAAACAAGGAACAAAAGTAACTCTTATTGAGCAATCCCCTTCAATTGGAGGACATATGGCAAAGATAGGAAAGGTATTCTCACCAGTAAAGATTGCTGAAGAATGTGGAATGTGCCTTTTGAATCCAATATTGAATGAACTTGTTTGGAATGAGAATATCGATGTCTTGACAAATACTAAGGTCATTGAAGCTAAAAGAAGAGCAGGAACATATAATTTAATATTAGAGAAGTCTCCAAGATATGTTGATACAGAAAAATGCATTGCCTGCGGAAAATGTGCCGAAGTCTGTGAAGTCGAAGTTCCAAATGATTGGAATGACAACCTATCAATGCACAAAGCAATTTACAGGCCATTCGGTCAATCTTATCCTGAATCATATGTAATCGATATGGACAATTGCATAAAATGTGGAAATTGTGTTAAGGAATGTTCAATGAGAGCCATCAATCTTAGGGAAAAGGAAGAAAGGATTCCTCTTCAAGTTGGATCTGTCATTGTGGCAACTGGGCATAAGTTATATGATATGGAAAAACGTCCAGAATATGGATACACCCTTTTCAGAGATGTTATCACTCAGTCAGAATTAGGTCGTATTATAGGAGTTAACGGCCCTACAAAAGGCAAATTGCTAAGGTCAAACGGAAAAGTTCCAAAGCGTGTTGTGATGATACAATGTGTAGGTTCAAGGGATGAAAAGCCAGATGGACATAAGTACTGCTCTAAAATATGTTGTACTGTAGCTTTGAAAAATGCAAATATCATTAAGCATAAGCATCCGGATACCGATGTTTTAATCTGTTATACTGATGTAAGGACTCCTGGAATGTTTGAGAAATACTACAAGCACATACAAGAAAATGGAGTAAGATTCCTAAGAGGCCGTCCAGGAGAAGTCGTTAAAAAAGGAGGAAATCTCATTGTCAGAACAGAGGACACCCTTAAAGGGGAATTTATAGAAATTGAAGCGGATTTAGTTGTTTTATCTACAGCAATGGAACCATCTGAAGGAACTAAAGAAATTGCAGAAATCTTAAACTTAGGAACTACTGAAGATGGATTCATAAAAGAGTCTCATCCGAAAATCAAGCCAGTTGCAACTGATGTTCAAGGAATTTACGTTTGTGGAACTGCACATGAGCCAAAGGACATAACCGATTCAATTATGCAAGCAACAGCAGCTGCATCAAAGGTTTCAGAATACAATCATGGTGGTGTGGAAATCGAGCCATTCATTGCACAGATTGATACTGATAAATGTGCTGTCTGTGGAGAATGCATTAATCGTTGCAAATATAAATCCATGAGCATTCAAAATGATGAGATTTATATTGATCCAATGAGCTGTACCGGCTGTGGCAAATGTCTTGTAGGATGCAGTCAGCATGCAATTACAGTAAACGGAAATATTGATGAAAAGATTTTTGCTACAATGAAAGGAATATTGTCTAAAAAGAAAGATGGAGAACGTGTGATTCTAGTCTTTTTAGATAATATAGGATATGCTGCAGCAGACAATATTGGTGTCAATAGATTGTCTTACCCAGAATCAATCCATATCATAAAGGTTATTTCAGTTAACCGTGTTAGACCAAGGCACATCAGATATGCACTTGAAAATGGGGCTGACGGCGTATTTATTGGCGAATTTCCTGGAGACTTGATGTATGATGAAGTGGAACTAAAAATCCAAGGAGTTAAAGACAGGCTCGAAGAGTTAGGTGAAGATCCTAATAGATTAACATTTTCAAAAGTTTATATCCCTTACTTCTCAGGTCTCGCTCGCAAGTTCAATGAATTTGACGCTAAAATTGCAAAATTGGATGAAACTGAGTAAAAACCAAATAAAAATAAACATTGAAGAAATGAGATAGAAAAATATCTCATTTTTTTACTTTTTAAACTAAATTATTAAAAAAATAATTTTTAATATTTAAATTATTCTAATTTAATCAATTGCCCTCATAAACCTTTTTTTAATTGATATTGGATCTAAATCAATTATTGGGGCTTTAGAATTACCTGCTTCTGTCCTATAGACAATAAAACTTGCATCCTCACTTTTTATGATTTCCTTCAAGTCAATATCCTTAAAGTCATGACTATCCTTAAATCCGACACTTTTTGCAATGTCAACCAAGTCAATTACCTGAGCATAGGTATACTGATTTCCAGTTGAACCATATGCTCCATTGTCAATTACAATCCAAGTTAAATTAGATGGGCCATTAGCAAAAACAGTTACAAGTGAACCCATATTCATTAAAAGGGAACCATCACCATCAATAACAACAACATCGATATTGGGTTTAGCTAAAGCAAGCCCAAGTCCAATGGATGATGCAAGACCCATTGATCCAATCATATAAAAGTTTTTATCCCTATCGTTAATCTCATATAATTCTCTGGATGGAAAACCAATATTGCAAACAACCAACTCATCTTCTATACTTTCCATTATATCCCTAATAGCTTCATATCTTGCCATATTATCACCAAAATTCATTCTAAAGCATACTTTGATTCATCACCAATATTTAATTTCTAAAAGTATGCTGACTGGCTTTCCTTCTTCAACTGACAAATCCCAAGACTTGCAAATGTTATCATATGTTACTTCAGGATTAGATGGCTTGAAATACTTAAAATTCATAGCATCCAATATTTTAGGAGTGGACACCCCCATAGGAACCTGACCGCAAATGTTTTCACCATCAGTTCCCCTATGGCTCATAACCATAATCAATGGAAATTCATACAACTCGGTTAATGACTTTAAAGCATTGATTGAGTTTCCAAGACCTGAATTCTGCATTAAAATAGCTGGGCGCTTTCCTCCAAGATAAGCCCCTGCACATATTCCAATTCCTTCCTCTTCACGTGTAACTGGAACATGAATAATATCCTCATCTTCATTTATTTTATTTAATAATTTGGATAAATTAACACAAGGAACGCTAACGATAAAATCTATACCAATATCCTTAAGTCCTTTATAAATAGCTATGGTACTATCCATCATATCACTTCAATTTTTCTATGTTAATTTAATTTGTTTTAAAAGTATTTAAAATTAATAGTATTGAAGAATTTTTTATTGATTAATCAATGATAATTTGTTTAAACAAAAAGTTATCAAGTAATGGTTTATATTTTTCATGAATATTTGACTATCTTTCAAAAATATCATTTTTTGATTCAATGTGTATGAACCGTATATCAACCACCCCATTTAATGTTTTTTACCTATTAAACGAAAACAACACAACCAATTGATTAGAATCGATAATGTAAAGTTTTTAATATTTGTTTAATATAATAAGAACTTATATTTATAAAAAATGACCCTAATTGTTTTATAGATATAAAATAAAACAACATAAGCAATGTTAAGGCATTATTTAAATAAGTAATAAATGATTTTTCAATTTTCTTGTTTAAAATTATTTATACTAAAAAATTAAAATGATTATTATATGTTGGTCAATGCAGATTTACACACTCACAGTTGCTTTTCAGCAGCCACTTCAAAGGATATGGTGATAAACAATATAGCTCCAAAATCCCGTGAAAAGGGATTGGACTTAGTTGGTACTGGAGACGCCTTGCATCCTAAATGGCTGGATATTGTAGAAGAAAGCACTGAGTATAAGGGGGATGGAATATACTCCCACAAGGATTGTGATTTCATCTTGACAACAGAGATTGAAGCGCAACATAAGATTCATCATGTAATCATCATTCCGGATATTGATGTTGCCCGTGAACTTTCCCAAAAATTGGTTTCACCCAACAAGTTCATTGATGGGAGACCAAGAAGTCCATTAAGTGGAGCTGAGCTTTTCGAGCTTGTAAAAGAGTATGACTGCATGATCGGGCCTGCCCATTCATTCACTCCTTGGACTGGAATGTACAAGACCTATGACAGCATTTATGACTGTTATGGGAAAAAGCCGGATTTTGTTGAACTTGGATTGTCTGCAGATACTGATATGGCAGATACCGTAAAGGAATTGTCTGATTTTGTATTCTTAACCAATTCTGATGCTCATTCTCCATGGCCTCATAGGTTAGGTAGGGAATTCAATCAGATAGGAATGGAGGACATTTCATACACCTCCCTTCAAAATGCATTGAAGCATAAGACAGTCAAGGCAAATTACGGTTTGCTTCCGAATTTAGGAAAGTATCATATGACTGCATGCACAAAATGCTATAAGATCATTGACCCTGATCTTGCAAAATCAAACGGCATGAGATGTTCCTGTGGTGGAAGAGTCAAGAAAGGGGTGGATTTCAGAATCAGTGAAATCGCAGATTATAAGGAACCTCTTCATCCAAGCCATAGGCCTCCCTATGTTCATCTGATGCCTCTTGCAGAGATAATAAGCATGATTTACGATAAGGGAGTAACAACTAAGACAGTTCAGGGTGTTTGGCAAAAGCTGATTGATGCATATGGTCCTGAAATTGATGTCCTAATCAATGTTCCTTTGGAGGATATTGCAAAAATTGATGATAAGGTTGCTCTTGGAATAGAGGGATTCAGAAACAAGACATTGAATGTTGTTCCAGGTGGCGGGGGCAAATACGGTGAAATATCCTTTGCTGAGGATTTGAAAAAAGAGGAAAAGAAAGAGAAGATAATTACTCTTGATAATTTCTGATTTTTTTTATTTTGAATTACTTATTATTTTAAATTATAAATTTTTATTTAGTAAAAATAGTTTTTTTTTAAAATATAACTTTTTATTAGTAAAAATAATTTTTTTAAAATACAGATTTTAATTTAATAAAACAGTTCTTTTTCTAAAAACAGTATAAAAAAGCAGGCTTGGCGGGATTTGAACCCGCGGTCTTTAGATTAGGAGTCTAACGCCTTATCCAAACTGGGCTACAAGCCTATATGATCAACTGCTTAAGATATCTTAAGTAGTCTATTTTTAGAATATGTGTTAAAAATAAATAAAAAATAGTAATAGAGCGGACCCGCCGGGATTTGAACCCGGGACCTTCGGATTAGAAGTCCGACGCCCTGTCCAGCTAGGCTACGGGCCCTATATACAACATTTAATATTATGTTTATTATGATATATAAAAGTATTGGTAAATCCAATCTTTTTTTATTATGTCCATTTTAAAAATGTTAAAATAAAATTAGGATTATTTTTTATATGTTTAAAAATTAAATTTTAAAAAATAATAAAAATTAAATTAAATTAATAATTTAATTTTTTTATTCTCTATTGGCTGCTTTCACTGGTTTCGTTACCTGTATCAGAGTCAGTTGAATTGCCATCATCAGTAGCCTCTGGCACTACTTCCTCACTGAATGCACCTTCCAAGATGGTTCCAGTACCAGATCCAACAAGTACATAACCGGTACGGCCGTGAGAGTCTTTTAAGAGACAAGTGTAGTATCCATTAGGGTTGTATTTGACACTGTAACACCAGCAGCCTTCCCATCCTGCAGCTTGAGCTATTCTTTTAGCTTTTTCAGGGCTTACATTGTGATGTTCGGAAGAACTTGAACTTGAGCTTGAGCTTGAGCTACTGCTTGAGCTAGAACTACTGGTTCCACTGCTTGCACTGGTTCCAGAAGAATCTCCAGTGGCTCCACTTCCATCTAAAC
Organism: Methanobrevibacter sp.; assembly: GCA_016838945.1. Classification (GTDB taxonomy): domain Archaea; phylum Methanobacteriota; class Methanobacteria; order Methanobacteriales; family Methanobacteriaceae; genus Methanobrevibacter. Next base: position 316 of record JADLKP010000060.1, on the reverse strand, counting down.
CTGTAGAGTTATTTCCAATACCGGTGTTTCCTTGTTCATCAGGTGTAAATCCTGAAAGATCATTGAAAACAGTATTGCTATCGTTTGTTAATCCATATGCAGTTACTCCAGCAGCAATACATAAAACGATTACCACAGAAATAAGTATGCCTGTATTGTCCACATTTCCACCTCTTTTAATTTAAAAAAGATTTCTATAATTTTTATAATTTTTATGAAAATAATTTTTATCAATTTGTTATCTTAAATTGATAATATAGTATTTAATTTAGTGGTGCTATATTATAAATTTATTTATTTTTTTTAAATTAGAAAT
>JADLKP010000059.1 GCA_016838945.1 Methanobrevibacter sp. | reverse complement strand
ATTATTAAAAAGATTTGTTATAAATGTTTATAATTTTTCTTAATCAATTAATATTAATATTTAATTAATCATTTAAATGAGAAAAATAGTTGTGAAAAAATTAGTTTAAGAAATAAAAATGAAAAAAAATAAATTAGGGGAAATAAATAAAAATTGTAAAAAAGAGTTTTTATAACTCTTTTTAGATTAATTTTAGTTTTTTAGCAGTTTTTTCGTCAACTTTTCCAGTGACTTTAAGTTTTTTGGCTTTTTGGAACTGTTTGACTGATCTTACAGTGCAACTATCATAGATTCCATCTATTTTCAAATAATGTCCTTTGTATGTGAGATAGTAACCGTTGTTCTTCAAAGCCCTTTGGATTTTCTTGACGGTTGCCTTGTCCTTGCTGCCTTTTGCTACAGTTTTCCACACAGGTGCTTTTACTGTGATTTTGACTTTTTTAGTAGCCTTGTTGTAATATTTGTCTCCTGCATAGCTGATGACTGCATTGAATTTGCCTTTTTTGGTTAATTTAGTCAATTTGAAAGTTGCTACGCCTTTGCTATTTGTATTTGCTGTGTAGGTCTTTCCGTTGACTTTCAAGGAAATTTTCTTGTTTTTCAAGACATTTCCATTATTGTCCTTGAGTGTGACTGTATATTTTTTTGTCTTGTCCTCGAATTTGAATGCCTTTGCTTTGGCAGTCAATTTAGGAGAAGCCTTGTTGACAGTGACCTTCACATCCAAGGTAGACTTGTCATAGTCGGTATCGCCGTTGAATGTTACCTTTGCCATGTAAGTATTAGGCGCTAAACCTTTGGTTGACACTTTAACCTGACCGTTGCTGTCTGTAGTGTATGTTTTGGCACCGTTTAAGTCAACAGTGACATTAACACCACTAACTGGATTTCCATCGCTGTCTTTCAATGTGATAACCAAATCCTTGTTGACATTGTAGGTTGCAGTGATTGCATTGCCAGTTATTTCTGTTTGAATCTTATTGACGGTTATAATGCTCATATAGTTTGCATTTTCAATTGAAGCAGTTACACTACCTGAACCCAAAGCAAACGGTCCAAATATTATTGGTTCACCTAATTTAACAGTATTTTTATTAATAGTACCATTGGTTGCAGTTACATTCAAGTTAACCTGATATAAAAGACCGGAATCATACTCGGATACATCACCGGAATTTGGATTATAAACGTACAATTTAAAGATGATGTCAGACGTATCAATAATGGAGATTGTATCAGGATCAGCTGTTGCATTTAAAAACAACCAACTTTTAATATTGTAATCCTCTGCCACTGGCTTTTCATCATAATTTGTTGCATTATTTCCAAACCAGTTATTGTCAATATTGTAATCTTGGGTCCAGTCAAAGGTAATAGTTGAATTAAAGAAGATATTGTTGTTTATTTCACATCCGTTTGCCTGTGATCCGAAAATATCATTGTCATAAAATACACATCCGGTAATGTTATTGTAAGCAGCTGCACTCAGTTCTATTGCAGCACCACGGTCTGCAGTGTTGCCTATGAAAACACAATCGGATATTACATTGTCCCAGCCCTGTAGTTGAACGGCACCGCCTGAAGGAGCATGGTTATTTATGAAAGTGCAGTTAGTAATCTCGACTAATGCAACACAGCGAATTGCACCTCCACCGAAAAAGACGCTTTGACTTCCATTTTTAAAAGTAATATTTTTCAATGTTGTTTTTCCCTGTTGGAGATCAAGTATTCTTGCTTGGCCTGCACCGTCTATTGTATATCCGTTTCCAATTATTGTCAATGTGCGGTAGATTTTCACCCCATTTTTAAAATCAGAATCAATATCAGGATTATAAGTATAATTCTTATCCAAAGTGATTGTATCATCGGAATTGCCGTTTATAAGTTCATTTAAGTCTGTGAATGTTGTTCCATCTGTTGTGACGGTCAATGTCGCATCGGCCGGTTCAACATCAGGATGTGATTCGAGACTTAAGACGACCTTATAGGTGCCGAGAGGCAAATCAACAATCCATCCATTTTCGCTTCCGCTTAAAGCATGAATTGTCTTGATTAGGGATTCACCTTTAAAAATTTTTATCTCAGCGTCAAATCCATCATAATTTACATCGTTTGCTGTCAGATTGAATAATAGCTTATCTCCGGAATTGTATACAGTGGTCAAATCAGAAACACTGAAAGCGGGAGTGATAATATTTGTATCTGAGGTAGTATCTGAATCTTCTACAAATCTGCAAAGAACAGCAGTGCTCCTAAGCATGGCTCCAGAACCCTGTGCAGTATTGTTGATGAATGTGCAGTTAATTGCAGTGGAATCAGATATTGCTCCACCATATTTTGCGGTGTTTTGGATGAATGTGCAGTTTATCGCATCATAAAAACTTATTGCTCCAGCATACACCTTTTTTGCGGTGTTTTGGATGAATGTGCAGTTAATTGCAGTTCCTCGGCCACCGTAAATGGCGCCCCCATCATATTCTGCAGTGTTGTTTGTGAAATTGCAATTTATCACTTTACTATTTGCAGAGTTTGAACTGTATATTGCCCCACCATCTTTAAAATAAGCAATATTTTCACCTGTTGCATGTCCATTAATAAAATTAAGGTTCTTGATTATAACTTCATTATTTGTATTCACATGAAACATACGTGCACTGTTTGATCCATCTAGTATAAAGCCGTTGCCGTCTATGGTTACTCCACGACCTATCCAGATTCCATGCACGAAATCATCATCCCCATCCGTGTACTTGTAATTGCCATTTAAAGTGATTGTGTCATTGCTGCTGTAATCTTCATTAATCAATTTATTCAAATCTGAAAATGAGCCTGTTGCACCCTCCTTTAGGGGAGTTGCATCATTTTCACTTCCAACAAGATCATCAGCAGGGGTTTCTAAAATAAGTTCTTCATCATAATTATTATTAGCGCCTGAAACATCATCATCGATTGCTTCGTCTAAAATAAGTTCTTCATTGTCATCAACGCTAATAATCCCATTTGCATTGTCATCTGCTGCGCTAACGGCAGACAGGCTGGCTAAAACAATGAAAATTAGCGTTATATATAGATATCTTTTGATATTCATTTCAGTTGCCCCCTTGAAAAATTTATTTTCAAGTTATATATATTTATATAAAAATAATATATAAATATTTCTAATAGTTTATGATTTCATTCAGCAAACTCTTATCAAAAATGAATATTTTTTAAATCATAAACTTCAATAAAACTGATTGAAATTGTATAATATTAACAACTATTATATAAAATAAATATTAAATATAATATTGTTAAACGATTTACTATTAAAAAACAATAATTATACTGATTAAATCATTAAAAATATTGGAGAATCAATAATGGAATTTGAAAGACCAAGGGGAACAAGAGATTTCCTCTTTGAAGAAATGAGGCAAAGGAAACAAGCTGAAGACATTTTAAGAAATGTATTTGAAAACTATGGTTTTGGTGAAGTTCAAACACCTTTATTTGAAGACTTAAAATTATTCACTACAAAATCCGGAGAGGAAATTGTAGATCAATTATACAACTTTAAGGACAAGGGAGACAGGGATTTAGCTTTAAGACCAGAGATAACCGCTCCTATTGCAAGATTATACTTAAATGAATTACAGAAAACCTCAAAGCCTATCAAGATTTACTACTATGGAAGCTGCTTTAGATATGAAAGACCACAAAAAGGCAGATTCAGACAATTCTGGCAATTCGGTTGTGAATTGATTGGTGCAAAGACTCCTGAAGGTGAAGCTGAAGTAATAGCTATGTGCAACAATGCTATTGAAGAGCTTGGAATCACTACTGCTGAATTCAATGTAAACCATTTAGGAATCATTAGAGGATTATTCGCTCACTTTGATATTGATACTGCTACACAAAGAGAAATCATGGTTGTTATCGATAAGGGGGATAAGGATCTCCTAAAAGAATCATTGATTGGAGAAAACCCTATCATCAAAGACAAGCCAGAATTAAACGAAGTGTTGTTCAAGCTTATGGATATGGTTGGTGACTCTTCCATAATTGAAGACATTGAAGAACTCGTATCTCCTTACGAAGAAACCAAAGAAGCTCTTGAAGAATTCAAGGAACTTGTAAAAACCCTTGAAAGTTTCCAAGTGTTCAATTACAAACTCAATCTTGGAGTGGCAAGAGGACTTGACTACTATACTGGAATAGTGTTTGAGGTATATGTGGAAGGACTTGGTGCACAAAAGCAGGTTTGTGGTGGAGGAACATACAATCTCGTTAAATTATTCGGTGGAGAAGATGTTGTTTCCACTGGATTTGCATTAGGATTTGACAGATTGATGAATGCAATCGAAGAGCTTAACGGAAAGCTTGAACTTGAACCTATTGTAAACACATATGTAGCAGCAATTTCCGATTCTACAAGACACGATGCATTCAATATTGCCCAAACATTGAGAAAAGCAGGAATTCCAACTGAAGTTGACTTAAACAGAAAGAAATTCAAGAAGATATTGGCTTATGCAAATAAGATTGACGTTAAATACACTGTTCTTGTAGGAGAACGTGACCTTGAAGAAGGAAAGGTAACTGTAAAGGATATGCTATCTGGAGAACAGGAATTAGTCGATATTGATAAAGTAGTCGATTACATTAAAGATAAACTATACAATTAACAATTAATTTTTATTTTATTATAAAGGTGTGACAATGGAATTAAATTTCAGACTTAATATGGGTGGAGAAGATTTAGTAATAGGTATCGCACAAGATTGGCAAACAAACGAAGTGTTGATGGTGGCTTTCATGAATAAGGAGGCTGTAGAGCAAACCTTAAGGACCAAAAAGGCTCACTACTACTCCACTTCAAGACAAAAGCAATGGCTAAAGGGAGAAAGCTCTGGAAATGTGCAGACCGTTAAGGAAATGTACATTGACTGTGACGCTGATGCAATCATAATGAAGGTTGAGCAAAAAGGTGCAGCATGCCACGAAGGATACAGATCTTGCTTCTTTAGACAATTGGACATTGATAAGGGGAATATTGACATTGACAATCTTACAGATGATGACATTGAAATAATCTCTGAAAGATTGTTTGATCCAAAGGAAATGTATGGATAAATTTAAAAAATTAATTTTAATTATTCTCTTATTAAAAAATTAAATAAAATTAAGAATTATAAATTAACAAGAATTATAAATTAATCAAACCTCAAAGGAGGTGAAAATATGGATTTTAATGAATATGACTATGATAGCGATTATAATGATGAAGATGATTACAATGATGAAATAAAAAGAATCGTACCTGATACAAGTGCAATCATTGAAGGAAATGTGGAAAAGATCATTAAGGAAAAAGGATTGAACTACCCTGAAATCATCATACCAGAATCTGTGATCGCTGAACTTGAACATCAAGCCAACAATCAAAGGCCAACAGGAATTCGAGGTCTTGAAAATGTAAAGAAATTGCAGGATTTAGCTGAAATTGGTGAAATAGCAATTAGAATCACAGGCAGAAGACCTACCAAATTTGAAAAGGACAACGCCAAACTTGGAGAAATAGACGGATTGATTCGAGATGTTGCAAAGGATGAACTAGCACTACTATTAACAAGCGATAAGATCCAAGCCAAGACTGCAGAAGCACAGGGAATACCAACCATTTACTATGCACAGGAGTATAAGGGTGCAATAGACTTGAAAATAGCTAAATTCTTTGATGATGACACAATGAGCGTTCATTTAAAGGAAAATGTTGTTCCTATGGCTAAAAAGGGAAAGCCAGGGCATATTGAGCTTATAAAGATTGCAGATGAGAAATTCACTTTCAAGCAATTGGAAAACATTGCGGAAGAGATACTTGAAAAGGAAAGATACGATCCTAAAACCTATCTGGAAGTGGATAAGGAAGGGGCAATTGTAGTCCAATCAAGAGACCTTAGAATATCAATAGCTAGACCTCCATTCTCTGAAGCTCTTGAAATAACTGCAGTAAGACCCGTTGCTGAAGTGTCACTTGACAAATATCATTTATCCGATAAGCTAATTGAAAGATTAACAAACAGTGCCAGAGGAATCCTCATTTCAGGTTCTCCTGGAGCTGGTAAAAGTACATTTGCTCAAGCAATAGCCAAATTTTATGATGAAGACTTGAATAAAGTGGTGAAGACCATGGAATCTCCAAGAGACTTGCAGGTTGGAGACACAATTACCCAATATGCCCCTCTTGAAGGTGATATGGAGAATACTGCAGACATATTGTTATTAGTTAGACCTGATTTTACCATTTACGATGAGCTTAGAAAAAACCATGACTTCAAGATATTTGCAGATATGCGTCTTGCAGGAGTTGGAATGATTGGTGTTGTTCATGCAACAAGACCTATAGATGCAATTCAAAGGATTGCAAGCAGAGTGGATTTAGGTACCATCCCATCAATCGTAGACACCACAATCTATATTGAAGATGGTGAAATATCTGCAATCTATGAAAACAAGCTTACTGTAAAGGTTCCGTCAGGAATGGAAGAAAGAGACCTTGCAAGACCTGTCATTGAGGTGAGGGACTTTGAAACAGGCACTCTTGTAAATGAGATATATACCTATGGCGAACAGACAATTGTAATGGACATAGGCATGGTTGAAAGGTCTAAAAATGCAAAAATGGAAAAGGAGAAAACTCCAGTTCAATTGATTGCAGAACGTGAAATCCTAAGAACCATGAAAAGAATTGCTCCAAAGGCAGCTATTGAAGTAAGCATGGAAAGCGATAGAAGGGTAAATGTCTATATAACCGAAAAGTACATTCCTAAAATCATTGGAAAAGGAGGCAAAAGAATTGCTGAACTTGAAGAGGATATCGGAATTAGCATGAATGTTGAACCTCTTGAAAAGGCACCGGACAGCTTTGCAGAAAGACTTTCAAAAAGGTCAAAGAAATCCAAATCAAAAAAGGACAAGAAAGACAAGCATAAGAAGTCCAAAAAATCCAAATTGAAAGAATATAATGATAATATTGATGATTACATAATCGATGAAGGCAAAAAGGATTACAGCAAGGACAATTATTTTGAGTTAAGTGAAGAGAGCGAGGAATATTATGAAGAAGATTTTGATGAAGGTGAAACATCAGAATTTTACTATGAAGTCTTCGAATTGCATCCGGAAGTGAGAAAAGACCATCTTGTATTGCCTATCGGAAAGAAATTCGTAGGCAGTTCATTTGACATTCTTTTAGAGGACAAATACCTATTTACAGCAACTGTAGGCAAAAGAGGCTATGTAAAGCTTCATAAGAACCTTGACTTGACTGATGAGATCATAGATGGCTTGGATAAAGGATTAAGGGTTGTTGCAAGAGTTAGAGATTATCTATAATAATATTCATTATTAATATAAAAAGAGAGGATAGAATGAAAATAGGAGCTTCAATGTTAGCAACAGAAGACAGAACAATAGAAGAAGCTTTAGAATACTTCGATAGCAACAAGTATATTGATTATGTTGAGATAGTGCATGATTATCCATATAGAGAAATTAATGATGATGAGGAACTAATAGACCTCATTAACTCATATGACTTGAAATATACTGTTCATGCTCCATTCATTGACATCAATATCGCTTCCTTGAATCCATCCATTGCCGATTTTTCAGTGAGCGAAATAAAGAGATCAATTAACCTTTCGAACATGATTGACAGCAATATTGTTGTAGTTCATCCAGGAATTCTTGGATTCCATGGAAGGGGAAAGGAAGAGTTGGTCTATCAAATATCAGAGAAACATCTTAAAGTCATTGGAGAATATGCAAAAGATATTGGAGTTCATGCCTGCATTGAAAACCTGCCGAACATCACTGACTTCATGTTCATGGATGTGAATCAACTGAATGATACATTAGTTAAACTTGACCTTCCTATGACTATGGATATAGGTCATGCCCATACAAATGGCTTCACTCCAGAGGAAATTTACTTCGACTCAATTAAACACATACATGTGCATGATAATCCGGGCAATGATGACTCACACCTTGCATTAGGTGATGGGACTTTTGATGTAAATGGATTCTTTGATGTTTTTACTAAGAATAAGTATGATGGCATCTACATGTTAGAGTTAATGTCTGTAGATTTCATTGAAAAAAGTTTAGAATATATGAAAAATTTAGGATTGATTTAATAAAACTTAATAAAATAAATCTTAAATTAGGATTGATTTAATAAAACTTAATAAAATAAATCTTAAATTAGGATTGATTTAACAAAACTTAAAAAATAAGTTCTAAAAAGTAAAACTTAAAAAAAACTAAAAAAATTAATTATACAAATTAACATATAATAAATATAAGAAATTTAATTATAATTTTATAATTACAAAAATTACCAAAAAACAAAAAGGTTAGAATATGTGGAATGAAGAAATAGAATGCATGTCAAGAGAAGACATTTTTGAACTTCAGTTGAAGAAGTTGCAGGCTACTGTAAAAAGGGCATTTGACAAGATTCCATTTTACACAGAAAAGTATACCAATGCAAATGTTTTTCCTGAAGACATAGAAACCTTAAAGGATATTGAAAAATTGCCTTTCCTTACTAAAGATGATTTAAGAGCATGTTATCCATTTGGAATGTTTGCAGTCGATAAAAAGGAAATCATAGAGGTGCACTCCTCTTCCGGAACTACTGGAAAGCCTGTAGTAAGCGGATACACCCAAAAGGATATTGACAATTGGGGAGAAATCATAGCTAGAGGACTTACCATGATGGGTCTTGATAATGATGACATTATCCAAAATACTCACGGATACGGTTTATTTACTGGAGGATTTGGTGTTCACTATGGAGCTCACACATTAGGAGCAACAATCATACCTATTTCAACTGGACAGACAAGAAGACAAGTTGAAATCATGGCAGACTTCGGTACAACCTGCCTTATTTTCACACCATCCTATGGCATCTACCTTGGTGAAGTTGCTAAAGAGGAAGGAATAGACTTTGACAAGTTAGGTCTTAAGGCAATTGGTTTTGGAGCGGAAATGTGGACAGATGAAATGAGAGACAGAATCGAAGACATTTTCAAGACCAAAGCATATAACATTTATGGCCTTACCGAATTGATGGGCCCTGGTGTAGGTATTGAATGCTCTGCACAGAACGGTTTGCACATTGCAGAAGATTTCTTCTATCCGGAAATCATAGACCCGAACACAGGAAGCACATTGCCTGAAGGAACTCATGGAGAATTGGTATTGACCAACCTTGAAAGGGAAAGCATGCCTATAATCAGATTCAGAACAAAAGACCTCACTGCACTCCACTATGACACCTGTGCATGTGGAAGGACATTTGCAAGGATGGAAAGGATTACTGGAAGATCTGATGACATGATCAAGGTTAAAGGAGTAGCTGTATTCCCATCACAAATCGAAAAGGCACTTCTTAAGGTCAGTGACATCGAGCCTCACTACCAAATCATTGTTACACGTCCAGACATAATGGATGAAATTGAAATCAAGGTTGAAGCTTCTGAAGCTCTCTTCTCAGATGATATCAAAGAAATGATAGGCGTAAAACGTAAAATCGGAGAATACATCCAAAATGAGATCGGAATTGCAGTTAACGTTAGCTTAGTTGCACCCAAGAGCATTCCAAGAAGCACAAAAGGTAAAATTCAAAGAGTTATCGATAAACGTAATTTACATTAAACTAGGGGAAGATAATATGTATAAAATAACACAGTTATCTATATTTTTAGAGAATAAAGTGGGAAAGATGTATCAGGTATTAGATTTGCTTGCCCAGAATGACATTAACATAAGGGCATTGTTTTTAGCAGACACAAATGAATTCGGCATATTGAGATTGGTGGTTCAGGACCCTGTAAAAGCTAAGGAAATTCTTGAAAAGAACAATTACATCGTTAAAAACACTCCAATAGTTGGAGCTGAATTAGATGACACTCCAGGAGGTTTGTCTTCAATTTTAAAAATCTTAAAGGATGAAGGAATCGACCTTCAATACCTTTATGCTTTCACTCATGAAAAAACTGAAAAAGCCATTCTTTTATTGCAATCCAAAGAATTGGATGAGTTATTAGGTATTCTAAAAGCTTATAAAGTTCCTTTAGTACCTGCTGAAGAAGTTTATAATTTATAATTAAATTATAAATTTCATTTTTTCTTTTTTTAGAGGCTGTAAAATTTTATCGGCTTATTTTATTTTTTAGATGATTTTTTGTCCAATTTTGCATTTGGTAGTCTAAA
>JADLKP010000058.1 GCA_016838945.1 Methanobrevibacter sp. | reverse complement strand
GGGGGATCATGCCCCCCTCTCGCTACCGTTTATCAATCAAACACTTATCGATCTTTTTCGGTGAGTGTTTTTTTATTTTGAGTAAACAATGGGTAAACAAGAACAGACAAAAATCTTATTATAATGCAATTTTCCGTTTTTGAATAATATAAATAATTTATTTTCCATCTTTTTAAATGGTTATAATGCGATTTTACTCATTACCCATCTCGTAACACTCTGATTTTCAAGCAAAATACTCCCCTGCAAAACTAATGGTTTATCCAACAATACATTGCTCGAAATTTTTTCTGTTGGCTGGAGCGTAGCTGTTTGCCAAGCTTCCTTTTCAGAAAGTTCAACAACATCAAAAATGGCTTTAATCTCAAACCGAGTAGGTAATGGTAGTTCTATCGGAGTATTAAGCGTTACTTCTGTAAATTTCGCTTTATTTTTCATAGCGCTCTGCGGAATGTGAGTTGAATAATGTAACATTCCATCATCGGTTTGTGCAACTTTAATTTCAACGGTAATTCTAGGTTGATAAGGGATAAAAGCGGAAACACCAACCATAACCAATAATACGATACCAATTATCAACGATCCGTCTCGTACTAATAACGGCGGAACCTGACCGATTAAATTACGTACTTTTTCGCTTCGGAGTTCAATTTGCCTTTTTCCCTGTTCCATACTTATCCCCCCAATTCTAACTGATTTTTCACCAATTCATAATATTTTCCGCATCTTCGGGTTAATTCTTCGTGTGTGCCCGTTTCGGCAATGTGCCCTGCCTCCAGTACCACGATCTGGTCGGCATTTTTAACCGTACTAAGGCGGTGAGCTACTACAATAACCGTTTTGCCACAGTAAAATTCCGAAAGGTTTTCCACAATGGCTTTCTCGTTATTGGCATCCAAGGCGTTGGTGGCTTCATCAAGAAAAATAAACTGCGGATTTTTATACACCACACGGGCAATAAGGATGCGTTGTCGTTGGCCCTGGCTTATACCTTGTCCATCTTGCCCTATTTTTGTGTTGTAGCCTAACGGTAAACTTTCCACATAATCGGCAATATTGGCAACACGTGCAGCGTGGAGGAGTTGTTCCAAATTGATTTCATCGTCTGAAATGGCAATGTTACGGGCAATGGTATCTGAAAACAGATAGCCGTCCTGCATCACCGCACCACATTGCTTACGCCACCAGGCGAGATTAAATTCATTCAGGTTTTCTTTTCCTATTATTATTTCGCCTTCATAGGGCGCATAATAACCCAGCAGCAACTTCACCAACGTGGTTTTTCCACTTCCGCTTGCACCCACAACGGCAGTAACTTTTCCTTCGGGAATTTCCAAATGAATTTTTTCCAGCACATAATGAGGAAGCGCGCCGTCATATTTAAAACAGAGGTTTTTTATACGAATGGAACGAATATCCGGCAATACGGCTACAAAGCGGTTTTCATCTTCTTCATTTTGCTGTGTGTGGATTTCATTCATACGGTCTAAACTGATGCTCACGTCCTGCCACTGGTAGATAAATCCCATTATTTGCTCTACCGGGCTGTTAAGCTGTCCGATAATATATTGTATGGCCAGCATCATTCCCAACGTGAGGGTTCCGTTGATGACCGCCGTTGCCGCCAGCACCGTTACCAGTATATTTTTCAGTTCATTGATAAAGATGCCGCCTGCCTCCTGACTCTGCCGCAAATTGAGCGATTGCATATTCACGTCGAACAAGTCGGCCTGCACGTCTTCCCACTCCCAGCGTTTGCGTTGTTCGCAACCTTGCAGTTTGATCTCCTGCATGCCGGTAATGAGTTGATACACCACGTTGCGGTTGATGCCCTGATGTTCGAACATTTTGTAATCCAATATCCGCCGTTTCTTCAGGAAGACCATGATCCATGCCCCGTAGAGGATGCTGCCGGCAAGGAAGACGGCAAAGACGGGCACATTGTATATGAACAGCACCACGGAGAAGATCACGAAGGTGAAGGCGGAGAATAGCACCGTGATGGTCTGGTTGGTAAGGAAGTTCTCGATGCGGCGGTGGTCTTCAATACGTTGTAGCAGGTCGCCCGTGAGTTTGGTGTCGAAAAACTTCATCGGCAACTTCATTAGTTTAATAAAGAAGTCTGATATGAGCGACACGTTGATGCGTGTACTGATGTGCAGCAGTATTTTCCGGCGGATGAAGTCGATGGCCGTGCGGCTGAAGAGCAGCATCATCTGGGCGATGAGGATGAGCCAGATAAAGCCGATGTCTTTTCCCTGAATACCGGTATCGACAATAGCCTGGGTGAGGAACGGAAAGATGAGTTGCAACAGGCTGCCGATAAACAATCCGAGGATTAATTGCGCAAAAAAGCGTTTGTATCTGAGCAGATACTTCCAGAGGAACTTCAGGCGGTTTTGGGTGGGTGCGGCATCGCCTTCCTGCTCGTAGAAAAGGTTGGTGGGTTCCAGCAGCAGCGCCACGCCTTTCTCTTCACCATTGGTACGGGTGCTGACCCACCGGTCGCAAAAATCTTCCCGGGAATAGGTAAGTAGTCCTTTACCGGGGTCGGCAACGGAGATTTTATAGTCTTTCTTTTTTTTCCTTACCTCGTTCACCACCACAAAATGCTCCTGGTTCCAGTGGACAATGCAGGGTAGCGGGGCTTTCTCCGCCAGCTTTTCGAAGGTGAGACGGCCACCCACAGTTTTAAAGCCAATTTTCTCACCGGCGCGGCTGATACCTAGCAGCGACACACCGTCGCGACTGATAAAACAATTATCGCGCAAATACTCCAACGTGTATTTTTTACCATAGTACTCAGAGATCATGGCTAAGCAAGCGGGGCCACAATCCATGGAGTCGGGTTGTTTGGTGAAAGGAAAGGACATTGGAGATGAATTACTGTATTCTTCTTTCTATATTCTCAATACCTGTATTTCTTCTTCTCGATTGTTTTACTTTATCAGAACCAAAATTGTATGTAAAATTAATTCGTACCATTCTCAAATCAGGAATAACGTGACTCTTCGTATCAATGTTTTTGTATTGCAAAACGGATCTAGATTGATTCCAAATAAATGGATCCTCTAGGGAAAACGACAAATTCCCTTTACCGTCCCATAATATTTTTTCAATGGATAAATCCATACTTCCGACACCGTTTACCCTTCTTGCAATGTTCCAGGTTGTTGACGTAACAAAAGCATTTAATTGCATTTTTAATCCTTTACCTATGCTAAATTGATTACTTAAACGGATATTTCCATTTAAATATGAATTAAAATAGTCATCACCCATGAAACGAGATGAGTATTCTCTATAATAGGCGTTTCCATTAAAGTTTAAGGTCCACCATCTTGATATCAAAACTGGAATATATAATGACACAGTAAATATATTTGCCATTCCGAAGTTTTCATATGTAAAATATTGCTGCTTATTTTCGTCGTCTTGAAATGGTTCCTGAATAAATAATGCATCATATTTACTGTACGCTAACGTTAATATGTATTTTTTGAAATTATATCTCAATTGCAGATTATGATTATACGATGGTTTGAGATCTGGATTTCCTGAAGAATAAGTATTGGGAGAAGTGTAAAATTTAAAGGGATTTAGCATACTAAAAGAAGGTCGATCAATTTTATATGCATAAGAGAAAGTCAACGATTGATTTTCTTTAAGCATATATTTCATAGAAAATGAGGGAAAAATATCAAAATAAGTATTCGAAAAACTACTATGATTGATATCCTGATATCCATATTGATAGGTCTGCTCACCCCTTAACCCGCTGGACACATTTAATTTATTCCACTTCTTTGACAAATTTATGTAAAATGCAATTATTCTCTCATTATAAATGAAATTATTGGATTGACCGACATTATCATCCCATTTATCACCTGTCCATAACAATCTCACTAGAATATTATTTCTTTTGACTTGCATTACTTGCCCTCCAGTTTCGAAAAGACCATCTTTAAACAACTTGCTTTGATAATCTGTCTTTAAAGCCAAAACGTCAGTTTTTTGTATTACATTATGTCCGTTACCTGCTGATGGATGCATGATATCACCTATTGAGTCAAAATAATTTATAATCATTTTTTGTTCTTGAACATGGTCAGCATAAGAAAATACGACATCAGTTGATAGTTCTTTTCCTTCACTAATAACCCACTTATGATTTAGATTTAATGAATACATCTTTGAATTAATAGTCATATTAATAGGTGAAACAATACTTGAATCGATTTTTGAATTCCCAATTTGTCGTATACTCGTTGTTGATTGATTTGTATTACCTCCATCATAAAAACTTCCGTTTGCTAATATACCGAGTACATGTTTGGGAGAGATAGAATAATCGATTCCAAATCTAGCATAATGTGACGTTCCACTCGGTTTATAAATACCAAGTTCGTCATACTCAATGGGAATATTTAGATTGTGATATTTTTTTAGTTCATGATATCGTTGTCTATACTTTCCATTATTGAGTCCATATGTTCCATACATGTTCAATTTTTGAGAACGAAAATTTCCACTAGCGGATGGTGTGTAAACCGTTCCAGACTCTTTTAGTCCTAACGTTATTGTTGATGTACCATTAAAACCCAAAGTTTCATCTCTTTTCAATCGCAAATCAATAATTGCCCCTAAATAACCAGCGTCATAGCGTGAAGATGGGTTAGTGATAAGTTCAACTCTATCTATCTGATTTCCTTGTAAAGTTCTTAAAATTTTATCAATACTGCTTCCTGTAAAATCAGCTGGTTTTCCGTTGATATAAATAATTGCATTCATACCAATTACTGATATTTTGTTATCTATCACAACAACACCAGGAAGTGATTTGATTACATCTAATGCCGATTTCCCACCTGTTAGCATATAAGAACTTAGGTTAACAATTAAACGATCTGATTTTTGCTGAATCGAAGGAGTTGATGCTTTCACTTCAATCTCTTTTAACTCAATGTTATCTTCGTTTAATTCAATAGTCCCTAAATCCAAATCTTCATTTGCATTAATTTTTTTGTATATGTTTATGAAGCCTACCAGACGAACCTCTAAGGAATAAGTATTAGTCTTAACATTTTCGATTTTGAAATAACCTTTATCGTTTGTCACATTTCCTCTCACAAGGGTTGAATCAGAATTGTAAATAACTATTGTTGCATATTCTAATGGCTCTTTAGTTTTTTGACTAATCACCGTACCTGTTATTGAATGTTGCGCCATAGTAACATATGATAGCAACAATAAGAGCCCGGTTACAGATGTTATTTTGAACTTCATAATATTAGGTAATTATATTCAATTTCTGTATATTAGACGTGCCAATGTGAATAGTATTACATTAATCCCTACCCGTTGTGTTTTAAATAATTGCTTTTAACTTTTAAATAATAATTAATGATGAAAGTTTCTATACTAATTTCTCTGAATTGTTGAGGACAAAAATTGTCTGTTTCTTGATTTTTATAATCTAAATAAGCCTGGTAACAAGGACCTACACAAAGGGGTAAAGTTTTACACACTCTACATTTTTCATTATCAAAATGAGCTTTAACGTGCATTTCAGCCCTAGTATTTTGATTATACCACTTGATCATTCCATCGTTTGTCAGCTCTCCACAAATATATTTCTCTGAATAATTTCTAGCAGTACATTTAAAAACTTTACCATCGAAATTTATATGTGCGAAATAGAATCTATCAACATAACATTGATTATATTTACCTATAGAATAAAAACCATCCAATGGAACTAAATAGCCTAAATCATTAGCAGTTTCAATAGCTTTTAATAGGGCATCGTTTTCACCTTTGTTACTATCAATTTTTTTTATTGTTTGCCATACTCTTTGAAAATCTACGGACATATTTCTCCTGACTTGTGGGGGAAATCTTTCTAATATGAATTCATGATTTTTACTTATAATTTCATCCGTATAATTGATTCTTAAACGCACAAATACTTCAGGTATTGAATTTCGAAGATTTATAATATTCGAAATTATTTTGTCGAATGAAGGAGCACCTCTTTGATTTCTTATTTTATCATGGCTTTCTTTATCTCCATCTAATGTAATTTGAAAAGAAAACAATTTGATTGATTTAAAATGATCGATCATTTTTTCGTCAATATAATATCCATTTGTTGTAATACTATTGGTAAAACTGAGATTATTTTTCTCCATTAACTCTTTGGCAAATAAACTTAAAGGATAGACCACATTATAGAAATTCAATAATGGCTCCCCACCGAACCAATTGAGTTTTAAACCTGATATTTTTTTTTCTTGCACTAACTTTGTTAATAATAGTTTGATATTATTCATAGTATTAACGGACATATGCCCATTGATATTTTTTTCGTAACAATACCAACAGTTAAAATTACACTGTAAAGTAGGGTTTATTATAAGATTAAATTTACTATCGAATACGGCCGATCTGTTTTTAATTAATAACTGATCAAATTCGTTAATATCATTTCCAACAATAAAACCATATTTCTCAAAAAAATCAAAATGTTGAAAGTCTCTGTGAGGATTATTTAAGAAATCCTTAATACCATCATATTCCAAATTACTCACAGAGAAAACTTTCGCGGTTACTGCATTAAAACAGATTATACGCTCTCCATAGGGTACAAAATAATTATATACACTTTCTTTCATCTTTTTTGATATGAAGAGAAGGAGAAGTATACTCCTCTCCTTCTCAATTTGCAACTAAACGAGAGTTGGAATAGTCTGTTCTGTTGGTTGCGTCGGTTGGCAACTAGATCCACAGTATCCACCAAAACAATTAAATGTTGGTTCATCTGCATTATTTACTCCACCAATGATGGAATCCATTTCCATTTCATTAAGAGTTTCTGTGCTTAATTCGAAAGTTTTCATATAGTTGTTTTGTTTTTTTCTACTCGTCTCGCTTTTCGAATCCGCGTCCAGCTTTTACCATACAGCTTACCGGCACTCTACCGGTTGGAAATTGCTGCACCGTTCCTTTTGTGAAAAAAATGTGTATGTTTCATTTTTCGAACGGCTTCCGGCAAAATCAACTATTCCCAAACCCGTGGGTGTTTGAAATTACCGTGTGTTGTATTATCTTTGCAGCGCCTTCAAACCCCACTCCGGCTTTTCCGCCATCGGCGGAAAAAGGTTGATAAAGGAAAGGGCTTGCTCCTTGCAAGGGAGGCTCCGCTCCTGCCCTTTGCGCCTTGCGGCACAGAGGCAGGCGGCGGATTTGGCACCGGCTGCGGCTTGCTTTGTTTTAGCGGTTTGTATTCATTTTAAGTTTATTTATCGGAGATTATTGCACATTAGCACCATGATTTCACCTTGTTAATAGCAGAGAAAATGATAGTTTGCATTATTAGAGCCAACACTAAATAAATTCCAGTTCCTGATGAAGTTGTTTGAATAATACTAATTATCAAATGACGGATAGTCAGTCAGAAAACTAAACTTATGTTCCTTTCGCTCTATAGGGGTTGAATTTTGATGATTTGTCCTGTGCTATTCTTCTTCACTCGATAGGGCACACCGTTGATGTAGATTATTTCATATTCTTCTTCGGCACCCTCTGTTCCTCCTTTTACGTTATTTAACGAAACACTGTTCAATAAATCCAGATATGAAAACGAAGATAAATGATATGTTCTTTTTTTCATAAGGCTTTATTTTTTATGATTATACGAAACAAATATGGAGGCTTATTCCGGAACATTATCTAACAAACATCTCATATTTATCTAACTAATCTAACTAAACAGAATGAAGATACGTTTTTAACATTCCGTTTGTCCTTTTTTTGCAACTATTTGATCAGTAAGTAGCTATGTTGCTTTATTCCTTATCTTTTTTTTTAGACTTTTATTATATTAAGTATCTTTGTCTGTCATGTTAAATTGTTTTTTCATGAGAGAAAATTCACTAACATTCCTATCGGTTATTGCCATAGCTTTGCTTGTTATATTGCAGGCTGTATGGGTACATCAATTGATACAGCGTGACAAGGAGCGTTTTGAAATGGAATTAAAACAAACGTTGCAGAGCGTAGTTTCTTTTTCACTCTCTAAAGAAGTCTCCGGAAATTTAAATGAACTAAGTTTTGAATTAACTCCTATAAATCCGAATGAAATTCCGTCTAATGCGATCGTCAAAGGTTCTTTCGATACCAAAGAATATCAATCGGGTAAAAACCTTGGCAATTTTTTAGTGGGTGTGTTTGCCGAGGACTTGCTCAACGAAAACAAGATACCCTTGGAACCTATGGATTCTATTTTTAGTAAAGAATTTCGTCATTATGATGAGATTGCCGCTTACGGCATGCGTATTCAAAAGCGGGATTCGGTCTTGCGCGAGATATACGGCGGCGAAAAGCCTCAGTCCATCTTGAAACATACCCTTGGCGGAGTTACCGTCAAAATCCCCATAGGGAAAACCAATACCTATATGTACACTGCACATGTGGTTTTTAAACCCACCATTTTTACGCAACGACTGCGTTCGCTTGCTGTGCTTTCGGCCATCGCGGTTATCCTAATTTCGTTGGTGCTGTTGAATCAATTAAAACAGTTCCGCAAAAAAACAAACGAACAGGAAGAACATAAAAAAGCAGTAAGAGGAATTATACATGATCTGAAATCGCCGTTAGCCTACATATTTACTATGCTCGATTCTTTTGAAAATGTAGAAAACGACGAAATCCGAAAAACGAAGTATATTACAGGAAAGGTTCGTGTTAAGCATTTGTCGGAAAAAATTGAGATACTATTAACCACGTTAAAAAGCAACAAAAACAACCTACACATTGAACTGAAAACCTATAACATCACATCGCGGAGTAAAGAAATAATAGACGAACTAAAAGTAATTTACAGAACAAAAAACATACGATATACGATTCAACCTGAAAAAGATGTTATAATAAAAGCCGATCAGGTGTATTTCGAAGGTTGTTTACGTAACTTGCTGGATAATGCCGTGAAATACGGAAGTAACGATGTTGTGATAGATGTGTCGGTTATTTTAAAAGATAATAAACTGTATTTATCCATTACTGATAATGGAAAAGGAATTTCAGAGAATGATCAAAAGAAAATATTCCGTGAGTTCTACTGCTCAAATACAGATTCTACTTTAAAAAATCATGGCATAGGATTGGCATTCTCAAAACAAATTGTACAGGCACATCATGGCAAACTACTACTTGAAAGTGCCTTGGGACAAGGAAGTAAATTTACCATAATACTTCCTCAATAACATTAATTTCAAATGAATAAAACCAACATGGAAGAGGATAAACTAACGAGAATCATACTTATCGAAGATGATATTGATATGGGAGATATAATTTGTTCGGCATTAAAAAAGGATGAATACAAAATACATTACCAGACAACCCTTATCGGCTTACATGAAATTATTAGAGCATTCAGTCCGGCAATTTTGATCGTGGATGTGGAAGTTGGAGAAGACGACGGAATTATAGCAGCTGCAAGTATTCTAAAAGAAAATCCACAACTACCGATATTATTTATATCTTCACACACGGATGTTGAAAATGTAACAAGAGGAATGATTGCCGGCGGAGTGGGCTATATACGGAAACCTTTTGAGATTAAAGAGTTAAAAGCCTATATTGATAGATTCTCCATAAAAAAGGGAAATACGAGAACTCAGCGAATTGGAAATTTCACATTAGATAATACAACACAAAAACTTTACCATTTTAATACTTTGATAAAACAATTGACACCTTTGGAATTTGGTGTATTAAGTAAGTTGTGCACATATAAGAATGAAGTGATTACGTACGGATATCTTTCAGAAAAAGTCTGGGATAAAAAATACGAACAAACTGAGGCAACAATGAATAATGTGATATCTAAATTAAGGAAATTACTGGAAAAAGACCCAAATGTCTCTATTCACACAGTGAAGAATGTTGGCTATAAACTTAATTACTGATTAATGAATTATTCCACTATTGTCCAATTGAAATAAATTAATTGTGAGTTGTCTATCAATTTGTTCTTTGACATCGATGATGAAAAGAGGATTCTGGATGATCTGATGTTCAACCTGGGTATCCATAAGGAATGATCAATCGGAGAAAATGGCGAAAATTGTTCTGGATTCGGAGAAAAAGTACTATTTTCAAATCCGGAAACAATTGTTCAATCAACCAACAGGCTCAAACATGAAAAAAGTAATTCTCACAACTGCGCTCATTTCACTGACATTCAATATCTCCGCACAGATGGTGC
>JADLKP010000350.1 GCA_016838945.1 Methanobrevibacter sp. | reverse complement strand
AGACCTCGTTCAAGAAATTATTATCCAGTTGTGGAAATCATTTGACAATTATGACGACAATTTCAAGTATTCAACGTGGATGTATCGAATTTCTTTAAATGTTGCGATATCATTTTATCGGAAAGAAACTAGCAGAAAAAAAATATCAAATCTGTTAACAGACGGAATTATCAATTTCCCTGATAATGACTATTTTGAAGATAAGGAAACGGATTTAGGTATTTTACAACAGATGATTTCTCAACTCAAAGATTTGGATAAAGCATTGATGTTGCTTTATTTAGAAGAAAAGAGTCACAAAGAAATTTCTCAAATCATCGGGATTTCTGAAACTAATGTCGCCACCAAAATAAACCGTATCAAAAACGGCTTAAAACAAAAATTTACTAAAATTAAAAATCAATAAAATGGAAAATACAGAACTGATTAACATTTGGAAACAACAAAATGCCAAAATCGAAAAAACATTGGCAATTAATGAACTTCTTTTGAAAGAAGCTATAAACAACAAAGCTAAATCTTCTTTGAAATCATTGGTTAAATTAAAAACATCAGGAATCGTTGCCTTTGTCTTTTATCTTTTGATTTTAGGACACGCCTTGTTTTATGCCATATTTAACTATTCCTCGGCTTTGAACTATTTTATCATTTCAGTCGCTATAATCACCGTGGTTAACATTAAAGGTTTTTCCGACTATATTAGACACCTTAATTGGACGAACAACATTAACTATAATGGTAGCATAATCGAAATTCAACAACAATTATCAAGACTTCAACTATCCATAATTGACCACGCTAAAATTATGTGTCTTCAAATCCCGTTTTACACCACATTTTATTTGAGTAATAAATGGTTTCCTCAAGAAGTCGGATTTGGATATATTGTTTTTCAGGTATTATTGACAAGTTCTTTTATCTACCTTAGTTATTGGCTATATAAGAACCACAAGCCCGAAAACTTAAACAAAAAATGGTTCAGGAATATGATTGCAGGTTCGGGTGGTAAATCAGTAATGAAAGCAATGGAGTTTTATAAGGAAATGGAAGAGTTTAAAAGGGACGACAAGAACACCAGCACATAACAAGGGTTTTGCAAAATGGCGGGTCTACGTCTAAATTGAAAGTTTGTACATTTTAATCCGCAAAAGCCAATTTTATTGGCTTTTTTTCATAATTTAGCAAATAAAAATTGGCTTTTGCTACGTTCCGTCTAAATCGAAACTTTCCGCTTCGATTTTCCGCCACTTCGCAAAGCCCCGAACCGTTAGGCGTAAGGCAAAAAAAGGAAACATGCAACTAAAAAATATCAATTATGGATTTTGAGCCAATACCGTATTTTTATGATTCCATAGATAGAAATGCGATAATAGTA
>JADLKP010000057.1 GCA_016838945.1 Methanobrevibacter sp. | reverse complement strand
GAATTGTAAAATATTTAAGAATTGTAAATTATAATAATTGTAAATTATAAGAATTGTAAAATATTAAAAATTGTAAAATATTAAAAATTGTAAATTGTTTAAAAATAGTAAAAAAGTTTGAAATAAAAAGTTAAAAAAAGAAAAGGAATATTAGAAAATTGTTAAAACAATTATTCTAATCTTTCTAATAATTCTTCAAGAGTTGGAGCACCAATAAATGCTAATGAATTGTTAATTGCAATTGCAGGTACTGCGTGAACTCCATAGTCAATAGCTAAATCTCTGTTAGCAGGATCAGCAATACTGAGGATTTGTACGTCTATTCCGTCTCCTAATTTTGCTTTTGCTTCTTCAACAACTTTTACTGCACCTGGGCAGTGTGGGCAAGTTGGTGAGGTAAATACTTCTATTTTGTGTACCATTTTATCACCTTTGATTTTTTATTCAATGAATTTTGTTTATTTTTATAAATTTCATTTATATATTATTGTTCGTTTATATATAAATATTCCTATTTGGATTGAAGATTTATGAGATTATGATTTGAAGGAAATTCTAAGATGATAAGTTGAATCATTCTTATCCTAGCTTACTTAAGTCTAAGTTGAATATATTATTTTCAGCTAAAGTCTCAGTTAAGCTTTTTTTAGCCTTTGGGTAATTGGCTATGGTGTAATTTGTTGCATTTCCTTTTTTTGCAGCAATTTCAATAGCCTTATTTTTATTTCCAATCTTATCAATCAGCCCTAAGTTTTTAGCTTCATTTCCATTGTATCTTTTGCCGTATGCCAATTTTGCAACATAATTTGGTTTCAAGCCTCTGTTTTCAGCTATTTTCTTAATGAATTGGGTATAATCCTGATCAATCATCTTTTGACCGTTTGCAAGATTATCCGGGTCAGCATTATTTGATCTTTTCAATTTGAGATAATCCTCATTATAGACTCCGGTAAGCTTGACTTTAGAGTATTTTCCGCTATCCATAAAGCTGCGGCCGATTCCTCCAATTGATGAGGATGAACTTGCAACAATGGAATCTGCACTTGTGGCAATAAGATAGCTTTCATCCAATCCCTTATCTCCAATATATGCAATTACTGGTTTAGGTGAATTCTTTATGTTCTCTGCTATCTCTGAACATGCCACCTCGCTTCCGCCTTTGCTGTTTATATCCAAAACGATTGCCTTTACATTAGGGTTGGAATTTGCTTCATTAAGTGCATTTTCTATTTGGCTTGCACTTGTAAACGCTTTAGTGGAGTTGGATGAATCATATGTTATGGTGCCGCCAAGGGTTATCACTGCTATTTCATCCTGTTCAATTGCTAAATTGCCGAATGGTAAAATAAGAACTAAAAGCAACACTATGGCTAATATGATAAATGCGCCTATTCCTAAATTAAGCCATTTTGAATTATTTTCACTCATAGCATCACTCTTGTATTTTTCTTTTATCAATCATGGTTTCATGATTGCCTTATGAACAATTTTATAGATATCCTCTATCATTTTCTTAAAAATTATTGTATTATAATATATTTACTTACATTAATATAAAGTTTATTTTTTTATAAAATTAGAAAATACTTTCATGATTTACATTAAATATATATCATTTGATTATAAAATTAATATATAGATTTATTAGATAATTAGGTGATTTATTTGACTAAAACAGTATTCTCTTCAGGTTCTGCAACAATAATCAATGCAATTTCAACAGGTTTCGGTTCTGCATTTGGCATAGGATTGGGTATTGAGGCGGAAGCTAAGTTTTCTGATGTTGGTGTTAATTGCACATCAGATGTAGGGGCTGATCCTCATTTGATGAATTTATGTGTGGAACAGGTTTTAGACCATTATAAGATTGGAAGTGCATTGGATTTTGATGATATCATACCTAACTTGGATTTTGGAAACGGTGAAGGGATTGAAGTCAATACAAAATCCAATTTGCCATTAGGTTCCGGTCTTTCAAGTAGCAGCGCCTTATCCAATGCTGTTGTAATGGCCACTGCTGCATTGGTTGCAAGCGAGTTTTGCCTCGAGCCATTGACTGATATGGAAATGATAAACATGGGCATTGACGCATCCCTCGAAGCGGGAGTTACAATTACAGGAGCTTTTGATGATGCTTCCGCATCTTTCTTTGGAGGATTAACAATTACAGACAATGGAAACAGGGAGATTTTGCATCAGGAAAGAATGCCTTATTATGATGTTTTGGTCTTTATGCCTGATAAGGAATCCCTAAGCGGATCTTCTGATGTTGATAGGATGAAATTGATTGCTCCATTTGTAAGGATGGCATTCAATAAAGCTCTTGATGGAGATTATCTTGAAGCTTTGACATTGAATGGGCTATTGTACGGTAATGTATTAGGCTTTGATAACAATATAGCTCTTGATGCACTTCAGAGAGGGGCACTTGCTTCTGGATTGTCTGGAACAGGTTCCTCTTTTGTAGCTATTGTGGATGATAGTTCCATTGACGGAGTAAAAGAGGCTTGGGCTTCATATGGTGGTCGAGTCATTGAAACAAAAGTGGATAACAGGGGAACAAGGATTATTTAATTTAGTAAATCTTGATATTTGTTGCATTTTATTATTGATTTTTAGATTATAAGGTGACATAATGAGATTTTGTTTTAACTGTGGAACCAAGCTTTTAGAGGAGAATCAGAAGTTCTGCATTAAGTGCGGAACTAAATTGAAAGAGGAGTTTTCTGATTCGGAGTCTGGAAATACCGATGATAATCCTCAAATCACTAATTATTATGATTATTTTGACAATTCTGTCGATGATGATTCAATCAAGAGCGAAAGCAAAGGGAACATAAATATTTTATTAAATGCCGTCGATATGGAAAGCAATACTTTCTTGAATGCAGATGAATGCTTTGACGATAATGATATGGACAGGGTATTCACTCATTTGAAGGCCAAGGCCCATGCGCATGATGAATATCAAAAACGTTTGATTTATGAGGAAAATAAAAAGAGGAAAGAATATGGCAGTTACGACCATGACGACGAATGGCAGCGCATTCTAGATGCTGAAGACTCTGAAGACAGAGAGCCTATTTGGGTCATGGATTTCAAGAATGCTCCAAGACATCCTTTTGCCCTACATGAGATTTACAGTCAAGGAAATTTAGTTTTAAAGTCTGCTATTGGAACTGATGAGCATGATCAATGGCTAAAAAGAAAACGGGAACGTGAAGAGTTGAAAAAAAGACTGAGGGAATATGAAGAGTGAGAGAAAGAGAAAGCTAATATGTGATTGAAAAAAATTGGAATTAAGATTTGAAAAAGAGACAATTTGAGTGGGAATATTAATTTTTTTGCTTGAGGGGATATTGTGGAAAATGAGTTGGATGAAGTGCTGGAAAAGATTGACAATCTGATTGGTAGCTGCCGTTATATGGACTGCATGGTGTTTTTCGAAAAATCCTTGAAAAAATATCCTGAAGGTATTAACTTACACGAATCCGAAAAAATCGATGATTTCAATTTGGCAATAAACAATAAGGTTTCATCAGGATATAGGAATGCCTTGAAAACAGATTCCAACAATCCAGTGCTTCTGGCATGTATGGCACATTTCTATCTGAGGATTGCTGAATATGTTAAGGCCCTTATGCTAATTAATAGGGCTTTGGAAATAGATGAAGGATACATGTTTGCATTGCTTAACAAAGCTCAAATACTGCATCAAATGGGGCGATATGAGGATGCGGTTGACGTCTGCTATAGGATGCTGAACATTGACAGCAAATATGCTTCTGCTTTGGTAGAAACAGCTTCAATCTCCTATGATTTGAAGGATTATGACATGGCCTTTAAGTTAATTGATAAAGCCTTGAGGATTGAGCCTCACAATAAGGATGCAATTGATGCAAGAAATGAATTTCTACATGATCTGGATGATTTAGTTTAGTTCTTTAAATTATATATTGGCAAATTTTTATCTAATTTTGCTATTTTTTTATCTATTTTTTAAAATAAAGTGGTCTGCTTGGTTTTATCTCTACTTGGAAACTCATGCAGGTATTCGAATATTTCATCTGGATTGTTCATTATATTGTTTTCATTTGTTCTTTTATAGAAGATTTTCATTAGTTCCTTTTGATTTGGACTAGCTATTCCATAGCTGTCTCCATAAGTCTTTATGTATTTTTCCTTAAGTCCTGGGAAATGCTTGTCTAACTTGTTATAGAAATATTCTCTGTTTCCTTCCCTTAAGGTCATTCCCATTCCAAAGCAGATTATTCCTTTTACATTTGATTCTATGCAATAGTCAAGTATTCCATTTATGTTTTCTTCTGTATCGTTTATGAATGGGAGAATTGGGCATAGCCAAACTATTGTAGGAATATTGTGTTTATTTAGGATTTTCAATACATCCACTCTTTCCTTTGTAGTGCATACGTTAGGTTCAAGTATTTTGCAAAGCTCTTCATCGTATGTTGTCAAGGTCATCTGAATGACTGCTTTTGCCTTTTCATTGATTTCTTTAAGCAAATCCAAGTCTCTGAGTATTAGATTTGATTTTGTGATGCAAGTAAATCCATGACCGTATTTGTTAATGATTTCTAGTGATTCCCTTACACTTCGTATCTTCTTTTCAAGAGGTATGTATGGGTCTGTCATCGATCCTGTTCCAATCATGACCTTTTCCTTTTTATTTTTTAAGGCTTTCTTAAGAAGCTCTGTTGCGTTTGCCTTGATTTCAATGTCTTCGAATGCATGGTCCATATTGTAGACATTGCTTCTTGAGTCGCAGTAGATGCAGCCATGAGTGCAACCTCTGTACAGGTTCATTCCATTCTTATTGGACAGGATGCTTTTAACGTTAACGTAATGCATGGTTTCACTTGTTTATCATATTTTTTCTTATTCTATTTTTGGTCTTTCTATATTTAATTATTTTTGAGAGCATTTGAAAAGAAAATTTGAAAAAAGTCATTTAAAGTAAAAGTTAATTTCAATAAGCATGTTTATATAAGATGAAATATAAAGTATATTTATTATCAAAACTATGGAGTAATTTTTGTGGATGAAAAAGAAATCATGAGTCTGTTTGAAAAAGAAGAAGACGCTCGTAATGTTCTTGAAAAGTCTAGAAAAAGAATCGATGAAATTGATAATGATTTAGTTAACTTAATAAGTGAAAGAACTTCACTTGCTAAGGATATAGTATCCGCTAAAGTATTTTTAGGCATGAAAATTTATGATAAATCCAGAGAAGATGAAATTCATGCCAAAGTAAGCAAATTAGCTGATGAAAATAATATAGACAACGATATTCTTAGCGATATTATGAACATGCTAACAATTTTAAGTAAAAATAAACAGAGAGAATTATTGGAGGAATAATTATGGGAAATATTAGAACTTCATTCGTAAAACGTATATCTAAAGAATTAATTGAAACTCACCAAGGCAAATTTACTACTGACTTTGAAGAAAACAAAAAATTAGTGGCAGAGTACTCTACTGTAAGTACCAAACATTTAAGAAATAAAATTGCTGGTTACATTACTAGATTAGTCAGACAACAAGCAAACCAGGCTTAATTTTATTTTTTACTCTTTTTTAGATTAATTAATTTTAATCTACTACTTATTTTTATATAAATTTTTCAGCTGTTTTTCCATTTGATCTAAATTTATGTTTGATAGATTTATAAGAGTGGTTATTTTACCATATTAACTATTTTTAATGGACTTTTATTAAAATATAAGTAATTTTTATTAAAAAACCATTAGATAAATAAATAAATTTATTAATACCCTTTTATAATATATAATAATGGATAATAGTTTAAAATATAATTTTGTGAAAATATTATTTTAATTTTTAATTTATTTAAAAGGTGTGTAAACAAATGGAATTAATTGTAGCCAAATTTGGCGGTACTTCGATTGGAAATGGTAAAAGGATTAGAAAAGCTGCACAATCTATCGTAAATGCATATATGGAAGGAAAGAAGGTTGTGGTTGTTGTATCAGCTATTAACAAGACTACTGACGATTTAGTAACTATTGCTGATGAATCCATTGGAAAAGAAGTAACCGAAAAGCAATTGGCGGAAATTTTATCCATGGGTGAGAGAACCAGCATTAGAGTATTCTCATCAGTCTTGGAATCCTTAGGTGTGAAATCCGAATACATAGATCCAAGTCATGATTTATGGCCTGTAATAACTGATGACAACTATGGAAAAGCTCAAATTGACTTTGAAAGAACTGAAGAGCAATCTCAAGGTCTTTTTGAACTTTTAGAGCAAGGGATCATTCCAGTTATCTGCGGATTCTTGGGAAGAACTGAAAATGGAGAAGTAACCACATTAGGAAGAGGTGGAAGTGATGTAACTGCATTCCTATTAGGTCATTGCTTAAATGCAGATAATGTGATTATCGTCACCGATGTGGATGGAGTCATGTCCACAGATCCAAGAAAAATCAATGAAGCTGAAAAATTGGATTACATCTCTGTTGAAGAGATGAGAGATTTAGCCACTCATGGAGCTCAAGTTTTACACCCTCATGCCTTAAGATTTAAAGACCCTCAAATAAAAGCAAAAATCATTAGTTACGAAAAAGGTGATTTGTCTGACCCTGGGACTGAGATTGTAGGTCCCTTTGAAGATTCCATGAACAAATCAGTATGTTTGCATCCGGAACCTATCTCTGTAGTGGCTTTGGTTGGAGAAGATTTGCTTAATCAAATTGGTCTCCTTGCTAAAATGACCACTTTAGTTGCGGAAGCCAACATTAACATTTATGGCATTTCTGCAGGTCAAAATTCAATTACCTTATTCTTGGATAAATGTGATGCTGATGAGGCATATCATCTATTGCACAATCTAGTCATTGCTGAAGATAGCTTAAGCTCCATTTCCTTAGGAAGGGACATTGCTATGTTGACAATGATCAATCCGGACTTCATTGAAACTCCTGGAGTAATCACTGAAGTTACCAATCCTCTTAAGGAAGCACACATAAACATTGTTGAAATCTCATCCTCCCAAACCGCTATTGTTTTATTTATTAACTGGGAAGATGGCAAGGTAGCATACGACTTAATCAAGGGAGTTTTATAACTCTCGCTTTTATTATTTTATTCTTATAAAGAGGCATTTGCTTTTATTTTCATTAAAGGGGAGCGATTTGCTTCTATCGTTTTTTGTTCTAATTCCAATACAACCATGGGGGTTTCGTAAAAATATTTGGTTTTCATTTCTACGAACTTTAATGGATTAAGTATTTGAATTATGTTAGATTTTTTAAAAATAAAAATTAAAATAAAATTATAAATTAGAATTATAAATTAAACAATTATATAGTAGGTAAGGTGTTATTATGCGTTTTGAAGGTACAGCTGTTGCTATGGTCACTCCTATGTATGAGGATGGATCCATAGACGAAGAAGGATACAGACAAAATATTAACTGGTTGATTGACCAGGATGTAGACGGTTTAGTTGCTGCAGGAACCACCGGTGAATCTGCTACCATAACCCATGAGGAACACAGGAAAGTCATTGACATCATGGTTGATGAAGTGGATGGCAGAGTAACCACCATTGCAGGAACCGGAAGCAATGCAACTTCTGAAGCATTGGACTTAACCAAATATGCAGATGATGCAGGAGCGGATATGGCTCTCTTGATCACTCCATATTACAACAAACCGCAACAACATGGTGTCATTGAACATTATACCCAAATTGCAAATGCAGTGGACATTGATTTGATCACTTATAATGTTCCATCACGTACCAGTTTGGATATGGCTCCTGAAACCATTGTTGAACTTGCAAAAGTGGACAACATCGCAGCATTGAAAGAAGCTTCCTCCAATGTTGACAAAGTGTCCAAAACCATGAAACTCTTAAGGGATGCAGGTTTGGAAGACGATATCGTAATATTGTCAGGCAGTGACGAATTGACCCTTCCTTTAATGTCCGTTGGTGCAAGAGGTGTAATCAGTGCATCTGCAAACATTGACCCAAGAACCATGGTTCAAATGGTAAACTGCATCTTGGATGGGGACTATGATAAGGCAATGGAATTGCACTACAAACAATATGACTTGATTAAAGCCTTATTCATTGAAACCAGT
Source organism: Methanobrevibacter sp. (assembly GCA_016838945.1). Lineage (GTDB taxonomy): Archaea > Methanobacteriota > Methanobacteria > Methanobacteriales > Methanobacteriaceae > Methanobrevibacter. Next base: position 2,246 of record JADLKP010000057.1, on the reverse strand, counting down.
CCTGCACCTGCAAAAGAGGCATTGAAAATGATGGGAATGCCTGCAGGTCCATTAAGATTACCTTTAGTTCCTATGTTGGAAGAGAACAAAGCAGTCTTAAGAAAAGCATTGGAAGATGCTGGAATTATATAATTTTATTTCTTATTTGGAATTTAGGACAAGTTCCTATTTTCTAATATTATTTTTTTGAATTTTTTAATATTAACCAAATTAATTAATAGATGATATTATGATAAAAGTTGCTGTAACTGGAGCTGCTGGAAGAATGGGCTCCGGAATTATAAGAAAAATCTCAGAGCAGGATGATATGGAAGTTGTAGCTGCTATTGAAATGCCAAACACTCCTTTAGCAGGTGTAGATGCTGGTGAAAAAGCAGGTATCGGTAATATTGGTGTTCCTATTGTCGGTTCTGAAGATTTGGAAAAAGCATTGAAAGAATCTGGAGCTGAAGTATTGGTTGACTTTACCATTGCTCCTGCTGCTGTTGAAACCATTAAAAGAACTGCTGACTGTGGCGTAAACTTAGTGGTTGGTACCACTGGATTTACAGAAGAGCAAGCACAAGGAAATGCAGATGTAATCAAGGAAAAGAACATCAAAGCAGTTATTTCCTCTAATTTCTCAATTGGTGTAAATGTATTCTTCAAGGTATTGAAGGACTTGACTCCTATATTGAATGACTTTGATATTGAAATCATTGAAGCTCACCATAACCAAAAGGCAGATGCTCCTTCCGGAACTGCAATGACTGCATTTGAAGTTATAGCAGATGCTTTGGAAAGAGACCCTGAAGAAGTGGGAGTCTATGGCAGACAAGGTCAAGTAGGAAAAAGGACAAAAGAGGAAATCGGTTTGCATGCAGTTCGTGGTGGAGACATTGTAGGGGACCATACTGTATTGTATGTTGGCGATGGTGAAAGACTTGAAGTAAAGCACATGGCACATACCAGAGAAGTGTTCATTGCCGGTGTTATCAGAGCTTTAAGATTCGTAGGTTCTGCTGAAAGCGGAAAAGTAAATGACATGTCTGATGTTTTAGGAATTTAATTTTAATTCTTCTTTCTTTTAGAAAATAAACTTTAATTATTTTCTTTTAGAAAAAATAAATAAATATTATAATTATTGAGATGATTTAAATGGTAAAAGTAGGTGTACTTGGTGCAACTGGAATGGTAGGTCAAAGATTCATCCAATTATTGGCTGATCATCCTGATTTTGAAATTGCTGCACTTGCAGCTTCCGGAAGATCTGCAGGCAAAAAATATGAAGACGCTACCACTTGGTATATGAATAGTGAAATGCCAGAATCTGTAAGAGACATTACTGTAATTGAAACTGACCCTGCACAGATGGATAAGGATGTTGAAATAGTATTCTCTTCACTTCCTGCTGATTTTGCTGCAAAAGTCGAGCCAGAATTTGCAAAGGATTTTGTTGTGGCATCAAATGCTAGTGCGATGAGAATGAAAAAGGACATACCTTTAGTCATTCCTGAAGTAAATCCACAATTCTTGGACATGATTGAAGCACAACAGAAAAACAACAACTGGGATGGTTTCATTGTAACTAACCCTAACTGTTCAACCATTGCTTTGACCTTAACATTAAAACCAATTTATGACAATTTCAACATAAACAGGATTTATGTATCTACCATGCAAGCTGTTTCAGGAGCAGGTTATAACGGTGTTCCTTCAATGGCTATTGTAGATAATTTGGTTCCATATATTGGCGGTGAAGAGGAAAAGATGGAAAGCGAAACATTGCATCTTTTAGGTTCACTTGACGGTGATGAAGTTGTACCTGCAAACTTCTCATTAAGCGCATCCTGTCACAGAGTGCCTGTTATTGACGGTCACACTGAAGCAGTATTCGTAGAGCTTGATGATGAAGCAGACATTGATAAAATCAAAAAGACAATGGCTGACTTTAGAGGACTTCCTCAAGAATTAGGTCTTCATTCCGCTCCAGATCAACCTGTCATAGTCAAAGAGGAAGATGACAGACCTCAACCAAGAATGGATAGAATGGCTTATGGCGGTATGGCTGCTACTGTAGGTAGGCTCAGAAAAGATCAAGCATTTGATAACAGCTTCAAATATGTTCTTGTAGGACATAATACAATTAGAGGTGCTGCTGGTGCTTCCATTTTGAATGCTGAATTGATTAATAAGCAAATATTATAATATTTTTTATTAATTCTTTTTTTCTTTTTTTTAATTATTTATTTTTTTTCTAATTTTCT
>JADLKP010000056.1 GCA_016838945.1 Methanobrevibacter sp. | reverse complement strand
AAATATTAAGAATAAATAGAAAATAAGATAATTATGAGCAAATCAATGGAAAATAAAAGAAATCAAAAGGATAAAAATTTGAAGTCTTTACACTTAAAAAAATATGATGATAAAATAACGGACATTAGAATTGCAGATGGCTTTTTCAGCCGTTTGATAGGACTTATGTTTAGAGGAAATGCTGATGTGCCATTGTTGTTTGAAATTCCACAAAAGATCAATTCAAGGAAAAGATCATCCATTCATAGCTTTTTCATGAGATTTGATATTGTCTTGGTTTTTATTGATGAAAACAATTCAGTCTATGAAATAGCAGATTTGGGTCCTTGGAATTATCATGTTCCTAAAAAATCAGCTAAATATATAGTGGAATTTGATAAAAAAGAATTCAATGACTGCTTGGAAATAGGTGATGAGATAGAAATAAAATAGATAGTTAAATTATAAATTTAAGCTATCAAGAAGAGTTTGCGGTGTGTCGAAAATCTCGATTCCTTCCATTTTTTCTAGTTTGCGAGTATTTTCAATATCGATTTCTCTCATATGCATAGTAATGATCTTACCTGTTGAAACTGCATCATATGGACAAATGTCCTTACAGGTTCCACAACCTATGCACTTCAATAAATCAATCTCTTCGTGTGCAATGATTGCACCATTCGGGCAAGCTAAAGATGCTTCACATTCATCACATTTTTGACATTTGGTTTTTTCAAGCTTTGATGGCAATATTGTTTCAACATCTCCAGGTTCAATGTCTACAGGAACCATAAGAGTTCTTACTCTACCCTTTCCAGCTTGTGCAACAGCATTTGTTACAAGTGTGTCTGAAATTCCATGAACAATCTTTGCAACTGTGTTAGCAGTTGTAGGGGATACGATAAGCAAATCATATTTTCCAAGTGAAAGCCTGCCTGTAATAGGGAAAGAGAATTTCTGGTTGGAATCGCTTGCAAGCTCATTATATCTTCCACCAGTTACAGCAGCAACCCTATCATAAAGCCCATACATTTTTAAAACTTCTTCTGAAGCCTGTGATAAGAAAACGGTTAAATCGTTATCCTTTGCCAATTCTTCCATAGCTTCAACGCTTTCCTTAAGCAAATGTCCTGCACCGGTAAAAGCCCATCCTATTTTCATAAAATATCTCCAAAAAATAGATTAAAAATAAATGAAAAAAAATAAAAGTTAAGAGAATTCACTCAACTAGTGAAAATATTTTGATCAAACTTTTTCTAAAAGTTTGGAGTTTTGGTCAAGGTTTTTGAGCCAAAGGCTCAAAAAGCTTGGGTTATATATGTTCAATGAACTTGTATCCTTCCTCTTCTTTAAAAGCGTAGTGAATGGTTCTGTATTGAGACATGAATTCAGTGACTTCATCTTTGATGTCCACTTTGTCACCTTCAGCAACTCTCCAGATGAACTGCGCTACTTCTTCCATTTCTTTTTCTTTCATTCCTCTTCTGGTGATTTCCTGAGTACCGATTCTGATACCAGATGGGTCATCACTATCGTTTACATTGTCACCCGGAATGAGGTTTTTGTTAAGAATGATATTGTTTTGCTCTAATTCCTTAGCTAAGATGGTAGCTCTCTTAACATCTCTAACATCCATAGCAACTTGGTGGGATTCAGTGTATCCTAAGTCTTCACACATCACATTGAATCCTGCCTCAGCAAGTGCACCAGCTAATGCTTTAGCGTTTTTAATGGTTTGTTTAGCGTAATCTTCACCAAACTCTAACATTTCAGCGGTAGCAATACCTAAACCAGCCAAGTGGTGCAAGTGGTGGTTACTTACTACACCAGGGAATACAGCATTGTCAATTAAATGTTCATTTTTCTTATCTGATAAGATGATTCCCCCTTGAGGACCTGGGAAAGTCTTGTGGGTACTTCCCATAAGGACTTCAGCTCCTTCTCTTAAAGGATCTTGGAATTGTTTACCAGCAATCAATCCGAGTACGTGAGCACCGTCGTACATGATGGTTGCTCCTACTTCGTTAGCTGCATCTACAACTTCAGATACAGGGTGTGGGAAAAGGAATAAGCTTCCTCCAAAGAGGATGATTTTTGGTTTTTCCTCTAAGATCATTTTATTCAATGCATCAACATCAATGTTCATGACAGATGGGTCAAATGGATGTTCTAAAGTTTTTAATCCTCTAATACCTGCAGCACTTACATTTGCATGTGAAATATGTCCTCCGAAAGGAATGTTCATAGCAATCATTTTGTCTCCAGCTTTAGCAAAACCGAAGAAAGCCGCGAGGTTTGCAGTTACACCGGAAACAGGTTGAACATTTGCATAGGTACAGTCATAAACTTTACAGGACAATTGTTTTGTAATGTCTTCGATTTGGTCAATGTAGGTACAACCTTGGTATAATCTTTCATAAGCTTGTCCTTCAGCATATCTGTGAGCCAAATCTGAAACCATTGCAGTTGTAACATCATTACTTGTGGTATTTTCACTTGCAATGAGGTTTATGCTGTCTCTCATCCAATCATTATGAACTCTCATCAAGTCATTAATTTTATTCATATCTTCTTCATATTGATACATCATAACACCTATATTCTCGTAAATAACTTATTAAATATAAAATATTATTTTTATTGTTAAATAGCAAAATAATAGAATTATTAAAAATTTCAAAGTTTATAAAAATCAGAAATAATAAAAAATTCTAAAAATATAATCTTATAAAATTCTTATTAATATATAATATAATTTTTTAATTAAATAAAACTTTTTATTAAATATATAATATTTAATATTATTCTTGTTTATTAGCAGCATAGCTTTGCAAAATTGATGGAATATTAGAAAAAAAGATCTGATTTGTAATAAAAATGATTTAAAATAAAACGTTAACGAATATACGAACAAATAAGAATTGTTTAAAAAAAAAGAAAAAGAAAAAGAGAATAAATCTCTTAATCTATTTTGCAACATCTTCGAGAGCTGCTGCAATTTGTGCCATAATTTGTTCGGTTTTGAAGTGGTTTTGGTTCATAGCACCAGATGGACATGCACCTACACAGGTACCACATCCTTTACATAATGCAACGTTAATAGCTGCGTGTTTGTCTGCGCCTTCACCTTCAATACTTACAGCACCGAATGGACATAATTCTACACATACTTCACATGCACCACAAACGGTAGTATCAGTGTCAGCAGTAATAGGTTCGATTTCTACTTCACCTTTAGCCATTGGGATAGATGCTCTTGATGCTGCAGCAGATCCTTGTGCTACTGCGTCAGGAATATCTTTAGGACCTTGTGCTACACCAGCAATGTAAACACCGTCAGTTAAAGTGTCAACAGGTCTGAGTTTTGGGTGAGCTTCCATGTAGAATCCGTCGGAAGTTCTGGATAAACCTAAGGTTTGTCTGAGTTCGTTAGATCCTTTAGGAGGTTCTAATCCTACAGATAATACAACTAAGTCATAGGTGTATTCAGTTACTTTTCCGAGTAAGGTGTCTTCTGCTCTTACGGTTAAGGTTAAGTCATCATTTTCGATGATTTCAGCAGGACGTCCTCTGATGAATTCAATTCCGTATTTTTCTTGGGAAGTTTTGTAGAACTCTTCGAATCCTTTACCGAATGAACGGATATCCATGTAGTAACAGGTTACTTCAGTATCAGGTTCGTGGTCAATACATAATTGAGCGTTTTTCATGGAGTACATACAACATACTCTTGAACAGTAGGATTTACCGATTTGTTCATCTCTTGAACCGACACAGTGGATGAATGCAACACGTTTAGGTTCTTTACCGTCGGATGGTTTTTGTACGTGACCACCAGTAGGACCGGATGCGTTGATCATTCTTTCAATTTCCATTGCGGTAATTACGTTAGTGTATCTACCGTAACCGTATTCGTATTTTTCGGTTGGGTCATATGGGTCGTAACCGGTTGCTGCAATGATGGTACCAACATGGAGTTCGATTTCTTCTGGTTCCATGTTACGGTCGATTGCTTCAGGACCACATACGGTTTCACAAAGACCACAGTCGATACAGTAGTTTTTGTCGATAGTTGCACAGAGAGGTACTGCTTGAGGGAATGGGATGTAAGCTGCTCTTACCATACCTACACCTTCGTCGTAGTAGTTAGGTATTTCGATAGGACAGACTTCTTGACATTGTCCACATCCGGTACAGTCTTCTTCTTTAACGTATCTAGGTTTTTTCTCAACTTTTACAGTAAAGTTACCAATGTAACCGTCTACTTCTTTTACTTCTGCGTAAGTAATTAATTCAATGTTTTCGTGTTTGGAAGTGTCTACCATCTTAGGTGCGAGAATACACATGGAACAGTCTAAGGTAGGGAAGGTTTTGTCTAATTGACCCATTCTTCCACCGATGGTTGGGTTTCTTTCTACCATGTAGGTTTTGAATCCCATATCAGCTAAGTCTAATGCAGATTGAATACCTGCTACTCCACCACCGATAACAAGACATTTTTTGTCTACTGCTACTTTAGAAGCTTCGAGAGGTTCTAATAATCTTGCTTTTGCAACAGCCATACGTGTTAAGTCTTTTGCTTTTGCAGTTGCTTCAGCAGGTTGGGTCATGTGTACCCAAGAGTCTTGTTCTCTTAAGTTAGCAAATTCAAATAAGAACTTGTTTAATCCAGCTTCTTCTACACATCTTCTGAAGGTAGGTTCGTGAAGTCTTGGAGAACATGCTGCTACTACGATTCTGTTTAAGTTGTGTTCTTTGATGTCATCTTGAATAAGACTTTGACCTGGGTCAGAACACATGTATTTGTAATCTTTTGCTACAACTACGTTAGGTAAAGTTTTTGCGTATTCTGCTACTTCAGGACAGTTTACGACTCCACCAACGTTTACACCACAGTGGCAAACATATACTCCCACTCTAATTTCTTCGTTATTAATTTCTTCTGCCATTAAATCACCTTGTACAAGTAAAATGATTAATCATTTGATCTAATTTTAAATATATTATATATATAAAATATTAGACAGTTTAATCTTTCTAAAAAAAGAGTATATAAATGTTTCTATAAATAAGTAGGAGTAAAGTATATATATGAGAATATTTTAAATTGATTAAAATATGCAAAATCAATTACAACTCATAAATTAGGATTATAATAAATTAAAAAAGATTATTATTATTTATTATAGAAAACTAAAAGAAATTTAACCTTTATTTGAGCAAAGAAAATACTTTTTGATATGCCTAAATTTTTAAAAATTCATATTGAAAAATTCAAAGAAAGGTGGATAAGCCTTTAAAAATTGAAAAAAATCTGAACAAAAATAATAGTCAAAATAGCTCTAAATTAATAACAAGTAAAATATATTATTTTTCACAATTAAAATAACCAAATTATTCTTTTTTATAGAAAAATAAGATTAATAGATTGCAAGAATAAAAATTAAATAGATTTCATTAAGAAAAAAGATAGTGTAACCTTTTATGCAACACCCTAAAAATCAATAAAGGTCAAGATTTAGGTCAACTAAAACCTTAAAGGCTCATTGATATGTTCGTTAAAGAATGAACATTAGGAATATTGGAATAGTAACTAAACTGAATAATGTAGTTGTAAAAATGCAGTCAGATGTCAACTCCCAATCCAACTTATAGGTAATCACTATCACCAAACCTAACATGGCTGAAGACATAGTCGCTTCAATGAATCCGATAGTGCGATTAAATCCTGTAATGTGAAGTAAAGACAATATACCTAAAGCGATCAATGGATAAATGACCAATTTAATTACAGCTGCCAAACTCACTTCCTTTAAATGATTTTTCAATCCTCTGATATTCAATGACAAACCTAATGAAATCATAATGAGAGGAATTGTAGCACCTGCCAAATAACTTACGACAGTAGATCCTACAGGAGTGATTGGAATGCGGAAAATATTGAAGACTATCCCTAAAATTATTGCCCATAAAGGCATGAAGGTAATGATTTTTTTGATAGCAGTCTTCATTGTTCCTCCAAATATTAAAATCAAAATAAAGCTTAATATTACAAATGTAATTGAAGTTGAAACATCACAGAACACTGCTCTTATAAGACCTGCATTGCCAAAGATTCCTTGAGTGATCGGATAACCTAAAAAACCTGTATTGCCTAAGACCACAACCACCATAAAGCTCCAAGTTTTCTTCCTGCCCCAGCCTAAAATTTTAAGTAGTGAATAAGTTAATATCCCTACAATTAAACTAGTGATTAAGATATAAACTGTTAAAATGCTTAATCTTGGAAGTAAGGAAACATCAGCATCATACAAAGCATTGAAAATCATACATGGTAGAGCTATATTGATTACTATATTGTTTAGTGTTTCGACATCTTCTTCTTTCAATAGGCCTATTCTTTTAGATAATGCACCTATTAAAATCATGACTATGATTGAAACAATAATTATCCTATAATCCATATAATCAACATGCAGAATTTAATATTTTAAAATAAGTAATTTTGTAAAATTAGTTTATAGGTTTAATTTATTAAAATTAGTTAAAATAGTTTTTGTAAAAATATAGTTAAAAAAAATATAAATTAAAAAAATAGTGGGATGAAAATAAAATTTTATTTTATTAAATGAAAAAAGAAAAGTTAAGAGTAGTTACTCCCAACTAGTGAAAATATTTTTGGTCAAGGTTTTTGCAGGCCGAAGGCCTGGAAAAAGCTTGGGGAATTAATCTACAATACCATCAGTGGTAACTTTAAATACAGCTTCTCCTTCTGGTAAGTGTGGGCTGTCTACTAATCTAGCAATTCTTTTTCCTGCTAAACCTTTTTTAAGCCAAATTCTGTATGTGGAAGCGTGCCCTAAAACGTGTCCTCCAATAGCTTTTGTCGGACTTCCGAAGAAAGCGTCAGGCCTTGCTTGAACTTGGTTAGTTAAGAAAACAGCTACATTATAAGTGTTAGCCACTTGTTGCAACGCATGCAAGTGTTGGTTTAATTTTTGCTGTCTTACTGCTAAGGATTCCCTTCCGACATATTCTGCTCTGAAGTGTGCCATAAGAGAGTCTACAATTACCAATCTTACATTTACGCCACTTTGGATTAATTCATTGATCTTTTCAGCCATTAAGATTTGGTGAGAAGAGTTGAATGCTCTTGCAATGTGGATTTTTCTTAATACTTCCTCATGGTCAAGACCAAATGCATCTGCGATTTGTTCTACCCTTTCAGGTCTGAAAGTGTTTTCAGTATCAATGAATACACATTCACCATCTAATCCCCCTTTTTCCTTAGGCAATTGAACAGTTACAGCCAATTCATGAGAAATTTGACTTTTACCTGATCCGAATTCACCGAATACTTCAGTAATAGCTTGAGTTTCGATTCCTCCACCGATTAATTCGTCAACACCTTTACTACCAGTAGTAATACGGCCAACATCACGTCTTCTTTCCATTACATCGAATGCAGTTTCGAAATCAATTTTTTCTGCTCTACGTGCAGCTTCAATAACTTTTTCAGCTACACCTTCACCTATCTCTGCTTTCACAGATAATTCCTTAGCAGTAGCAGTAGCCAATCTCATCATATCAGCAAAACCAGCTTCTCTTAATTTTTCAGCTGTTTTTTCTCCAACGTTAGGTAAGTCTTCAAGTTCTACCATAATTATCAACCCATTAAATAAATTTTATTAAAGTTCGTCAATTTCAAATACTTCTAAATTATTAAAATAATATTTTTGAATTTTATAAAAATAAAAATAAAATGAATAGAAAAACTTAGTATTCATTTTTGAAAATTCTTTTTGGCCTAAGTTTTATCTCTTCATCATAATTGTTGTAAGTAATATCTGCAAGCAATTCTAAGGTATTGCCATCAATATCCATCACTTTAGTTTCCATGAATCCGAAGTCTCCGTCTCCTTCCTCATATAAGGCTACGATATCATCATGTTTCATGTCAAGCAATTCTTCTACCAATTCATTGTAGAAGGTAACTTGAATCTCACCAGTATCGTCAGTGATTTTACCAGGAAGCATTAAAAGATATTTTGGTTTATCTATGTAGTTTCCACAATTTGGACATTCTTCATCTTCCTCATCTTCAATATTGTGGTTACAGATAGGACATTTTGGAATTAGCATCCTTTGGATATAAGGTTCTGAGAATACACCTGTTACTCTCACATTTCTGTCTTCCAATTCAAGACTTGCAATGTCCTTGGAAGTGTATAAGGTTTCTTGCAATTCTTCAATGTCTGGAAGGTTTTCCAATTCCTTATAAGAAGGTTGCAAAATGTTTGTAGCATTACCAATGGATAACTCTAAACGGTTGGATCTGTCATTATAGTTTATACGTGGATTTTGAATTTTGATTGCCTCATTGAGGTCATAAGGAATATCAGTCTTGTCATCCCATAGTGTAACAGCTATAAATCCAGAAACATCACCAACAGTCATGTTTCTGACACGACCTTTTGTACCGTCCTGTCTTTCAAATTCACGAATATCTTCAAGTTCCAAGATTCTTGCTACAACCTTGATATTCATGTCATCTTCATCTAAATCATCGATTTTCTTGGTTACATAAATTTGTTCTTCCAATTCTTCAAAGGAAGGCAAATCAGAAGATTCAACATCGGTAAGTTCAATCACTCTGGTTGTTTTGCCAACATTGAGCTCAACTTCATACATTCCAAGTCTGGTTCTTGCGTTTTCAACTTGATATGCTTTACCTATGCCATAATCTACTTCCGCCTTGTCATCCCAAAATGAAATTCTGACCTTTCCAGTGGAATCCGCTATATCACCAGAACGAACGAAACCTGTTGAGCCATCATCCCTTTGGAAGGAATGGGAATCGTTGATTGTTATTAATCTGCCAATGATGTCAACCTCTTCTCCATCATCTTCATGATCTTGAACTTCACTAATGGTTATTGGGCCTAATTTGCTTGAAATTTCATTCAATCCTTCAATAAGATCTTGGTTTTCATCTGGATTGACTCTTAATTCAGTATTCCAGTTTGTATTTACCCTATAACCGCTGGTTGCATAATCGTCATACTCAATATTTCCTCCGATGACCTTAAGAACATCTCCTTTGGACACTTTAAGTTTAGTGTCGTCACCCCAAAGAGTAACTCTTATGGAGCCGGTATCATCTGTAATTTCGATTGATTTCACATAACCTTTGGTTCCATCCTGCCTATCGAATGTGATAGTGTCTTGGATTTTAGTTACAATACCTATTAAGCTGACATCTTTAATCTCTTGAGCATTGCCGATTTTTATGATGTTCTCTTCATATTCAGGAATATCGAAATCCCCTTCAGCTTTAAGGATTCTGCCATCCCAGTGAGATAATGAGAGTTCACCATTTCTTTCTCTTGATTGTTCATTGAGAATCTTGACAATATCTCCTTCTTTCAAATCAAGGCTGCTTACTAATTTCACATCATTGTTCCATAAGGTGTATGAGATCTTACCAGTGCTGTCTTGTATTTCAAGAGAGGTGACTTTTCCTTTCTTACCATTGCTTTCATAAGTGTGTGGAGCAGGTGCTCTGATCAATCTTCCGATAATGCTTACTTTCTCATCAGGAACAATATCTGAAATTGAGATGATATTTTCCTCGTAAACTGGGAAGTCTGCAATGTTATCAGGCCAGTTTTCACTTGACTCGTCAATTGTTCTAAGCAAAGATCTAGGACGTAGCTGGAATTCTTTGCCTCCTCTGAATCCATCCTTACAATCTATTTCTGAAATCTCTACAATATCCCCTTCAGTGATATGCTTAAGATGTTTGATGTTTTCAGTCCAAAGGACAAGCCTTACTTCACCAGTATTGTCAGCAATCTGCATGTTTGCAAGCTTTCCAGCATCCCCTTTTCTTGTAGTGAAAATTTTTGGATTGGAAATAGCCATAACCCTTGCAATAACGCTGAAACCTTGATTTCCAGGTTCAACTTCAGCAATAGTTTTTGGAGTTTCTACATCAAAACCAGTGACCGGTTCTGTTTTTTCACCAGTGAATGGATTAACTACCATATCTATGAAATCTTTATCACTGAAAAAAGAAGCATCTTTATACTCATCTTTAACTTTATTAAATTTATCTATGAATTCCTCTTTAGATATGTCGTCTTGAACTTTTTCCCAACCTTCTTTAACGTATTGGAAATCTTCTTCACTTATATCTTCAGCCAAATTCATTCCATTGAAAAATTCTTTATCCATACCAAACCCTCGTATTTTTTAAATTATAAATTCAGTAAAAATAATCTAATAAAATATAATAATCTGCTTAATTTAAACAATTTAATTTTGGATCAATTTGAAATTAAGTTTGATCATTGATTTTATTACAATTTTTTCAAGTTAAATTATAATTTAATTTTTGCTATATATAATAATTAAGACAGAGCATTTGAAAACTAATAGTGCCATTTCAAGTGAAAAAAATATATCAGTTTTCAACTGCCTTTTTAAAAATGTAACCATATAAGATATTTAAATAATGAAAAAAGAATAAAATATTAAATAAAAATAATAATGAACAAAAATAAAGCCCAATACTTCTATTAAATTAATTAAATAATTTATTAAAAACTTTATTTTTTTATTAT
>JADLKP010000349.1 GCA_016838945.1 Methanobrevibacter sp. | reverse complement strand
AAAAATAAATTTTTATAAGAAATAATATAAATCACAATTTAAAATATTTCAATTTAAATCAATGAAAACTTTTTATAAGAGGTAAAAACATGAAAATTGCAATGGTTGGACAGTTTCCACCACATATTGGAGGAGTTGGAGTTCATATACACAGCCTATCAAAGGAATTAGTCAAGCAAGGCCATGAAGTCTATGTGATAACCTATCCTCACAAGGACATTAAGGATATTGATGGAATCCATGTAATAGGTACAAAGGGAATTAACATTCCAGGCCTTAGAGGCATGCTATTTGCAATCAATGCCAGAAAGGAACTGGAAAAATTGATTGAACGGGAAAACATCGATATAATCCATGGCCATTATCTGTTCCCTGCAGGATGGGCAGCAGTTAAGGCAGGAAAATCAACTGGAACAAAGACCTATGTGACAGCACATGGATCAGACATGTTTGAAATGTATAAAAAGCAATCATACACAAGACCTCTTATTAAAAAAGTATTGGCTGATGCTGATGTTGTTCTTGCAGTGAGCAATGCATTGAAGGATGAAATCATCAGCACCAGAATTCCAAAAATTGAAGAAAAGACAAGATTGCACTGGAATAGTGTAGATATAGACAAGTTTAAAACTACAAAAGAGAACCAAAGCAAATTTAGAAAAGAGTTGGCTCATTTATTCAACATAGCGGCAGACAAACCTGTCATTTTATTCATCGGAAATCTAATTAAAAGAAAGAATGTCGACTTGCTCCTTGAAGCCAAGAAACAAATGGAAACCAAAGCCAATCTTGTCATTGTCGGCGATGGCCCTCTCTTGAATCAATTGAAGGAAAAGGCAGAGAGGGAATACTTCGATGGAAATCTTGACAACGTCTACTTTACAGGTTCAAGAAGAGATGTTGAGGATATCATACCAAGCTGTGACTTGCTTGTACTACCTTCATTTACAGAAAGTTTCGGCCTTGTGCTTATTGAAGCATTAGCTTGCGGCAAACCTGTGATTGGAAGTGATGTAGGTGGAATCAAGGAAATCATTACAGAAGATGTAGGATTATTGATTGACCCGAATGACAGCAAGGATTTGGCTAATGCAATTGACAGGATATTAGGCGATGAGGAATTGATGGAGAAATTCAAATCCAATGCAAGAAATAGGGCAAAGGACTTTGCAGAAACCAAATTGCCTTATGATGAGCTGAATTAAAGAAATTTTATTATTATATAATTAATTAAAAATGTCATAAAATCATTGAAAAATTGATTTAAATAAATAATTTTGATTTAAATTAAAAAATAATAATTAATTAGCTAAATTATAATCAAATTTTCGATAAGAGTTATTAATTATAAAAAATAAACTAAAAATAGAAATAAAATAAAAAATAATCAAAATAGAAATAAA
>JADLKP010000055.1 GCA_016838945.1 Methanobrevibacter sp. | reverse complement strand
ACTTATCACTTTTTAGAGGGTATTTAGTATAAAAAATAGGTTAAGATAGTTTTAAAAGTGATTGATTTAAAGATAATTTGTAAATGAAAAATAGTAAAGCAATAATAAATTTTCTAAGATTGATAATGGTAAAAAATAAGAAAAAATTAAACTAAAAATCTGAAAGTGTTCTTTGCTTTAGATCAATGTCTTCATAAGCCTTTATGTTTTCCTCTCTTGCCAATTTGACAAGTCTTCTTTGGTAAATCAAAGCTTTTTTAAATTGGTTCTTATCATTCAAGTATGAAATAATGTCCTTCAATCCTTGGATTTCCTCTTCAACTGTGTATTCTCTTGTAATTTCAGTATTGTCTTCACTTTCCAAGACATCAATCTCTTCATCTTCAGGATTGATTATTTCAGCTAATGTCACTACACTTTTTTCTCCAAGCTCAGACATCTTCTCTAGGGATGATTCATTTTCTGCAGATTCTTCTGTTTCAATAGATCCTTCCACTACTTCTTCTAGTTCTTTTATTTCTTCTTCTAGTTCTTCTATTTCTATTGCTTCTTCGGATGTTTCCGCAGCAACTTCAGCTATTTCGCCATCATCTTTTTTAGGCTCTAAGAATTGTCTTAATTTAGCTCGGATCTTTTCCAAATCAAAATTGGAATTGGCTATTTGCTCTTTAGGATTTTCCAAAATAAGCTCCAGATATTGATAGGATGTTTTTGACACATTTTCAACAAAGCTTTCAAGCTCATGAGGAACTTTGCTTTCGATAAATTCAGCATCATTTTTTATGCTTTCATAATTGTCCTTCACCATCTCGTTCAAGACCAGAATGGTTTCAAGATTATCTATCAGCAATCCTCCGGCAAGATATGATTTGACGATTCCTTCACTTGCAAGGTTTTGGGTCTTGAGCTCAAGATAATTGTCAAGGGTATTGTATACTTTCAAGAGCTCTATCTCTTCGAAATCTTCTAAAAAATGAGTGAGTTTGATTTTATATTCATTGATGAGCCCTATAAAATCATCATTGTTGTAGTATTCGACTAAAATGTCGATTTTAAATAAGATAAGGCTTTCTTCAGCGATAGCATTGTCTAAATATTCATCACAAACCTTTAAAGCTTTAAGGTATTTTCCTTGCCTTTCTAACTTTTTAACCTTTTTCAAGGTTGCATTTTTGGATTTTGCTGATTTAGACATAAAATCACCAATCTTTAGTATATTTTTAGTCTATGATTTAAGTATTAGCTGTTAATCAGTAGTTGTTAATTAGTTGAAAATAACTGATTAACTGGTTTTTAACTTTTGGTTTTTATTGAATAGATTAAAAATAATCTATTCGTTTCTTTAACTTTTGGTTTTTATTGAATAGATTAAAAATAATCTATTCGTTTCTGATTGATTCCATATGGTCGATACGTTTTTGGATTAATTTTTCAGTTCCAACGTCTCTTCTATGGTAGACATTTCCTCCAACTAATCCGCAAGCTTCTTCAGCTATTTTTTCAGCTTCAGCAATGTTTTCCCCTTGGGCAACAATTCCTAAAGCTCTGGAACCTGAAAGGTGAACTCCATCTTCCTCTTGGCTTACAGCTGCATAGAAGACTTTTGCACCAAGCGCTTCAATAGCTTCCTCATCCACTTCAATGAGCTCTCCTGCATGAGGAGTGTCTGGGTATCCGTCAGGTACGATGTATTTGCATACGGAAGCCAAGTCTTCAAATTCAACTTCTCCAAGATTGCCGGCAACGATATCCTTACAGACATCAATCATTGGGGTTTTGAGCAATGGAAGTACGTTCATCGCTTCAGGGTCACCGAATCTTGCGTTGTATTCAATTAATTTAGGGCCGTCTTTGGATAGCATGAACTGGCCATAAAGGATTCCTTTGTATGGAGTGGTTTCCTTAGCTATTGCCTTTAAGGTTTCCTTCATGATTTCAACAGCTTCATCATAATCCTCTTGAGTCATGAATGGCAATAATCCACCTACATCAGAGTAAGAACCCATTCCACCAGTGATTAATCCTTGGTCGTTTTCAAAAGCATGAGGGTGGTCTTGTGCTGCAGGCATTGGAGCCAAGTTTTCTCCATCACAGAATGCTTGGATGGTGAACTCTTCACCAACAACCTTTTCTTCGATGATTACTTGTGCAAATCCGCCCATTGCATTGTCCATAACCTCTTTTGCATATAATTTTGCATCTTGATTGTCCTTAAGGTGGTCACCTACAATCTTCACGCCTTTACCGCCGGTCAGACCTACAGGTTTCACTACAACATCCTTATCATATTCATCAAGGAAAGCGCTGATGTCTTCGAAATTGTCGAATACTTTGTAGGTTAATGATCCTTTGATTTCATATTTTTCAAATAGGTTTCTCATGAATGACTTGTCGGTTTCAATTCTTGCAGATTCCTGTGCCGGTCCGACACAAGGGACTCCAACCGCTTCAAGAGCATTTACAATTCCTTTTCCAAGAGGGGCTTCAGGTCCTATTACAGCCAATTCGATTCCATTTTCCTTTGCGAATTTAGCCACTTCATCAACTTCCCCTTCATCTCCTTTCTTAAAGGTGGATATTTCACTGATTCCAGGATTGTTCTTGCTCATGTAAGCATATAATTCTACATCATCTTTTATCAATGCATCACAGATTGCATGTTCTCTTGCACCGGTTCCAACAACTAATACCTTCATTTTTAATCTCCATCTAAGAGTTTTGTAATTTAAATAATCATGAGATTTTCCTAAAAAAATATCATCATATACTTATTTGTTTCTGATTATATATTAAGTTTCAAATTTTAATATATGTTAATATTTATATCTATCTTAGGATATATATTATTATATTACAAATCAAAAGATAAAATTTTAAATTTTTTTGCACTTGTATAGTTGCAAGGATAAATTTTAAGATTTTGGATTGTATTTAAAAATCGATTATCAAACTTATTTAAATTATTAAAATTAAAGGACGGTTAAAAATGAGAGGCGGAGACGCTATAATAAAAGCTTTGATGGATAAGGGTGTTGACACCATATTCGGATACCCTGGAGGTACCGTTATTCCATTTTACGACATGCTATATGACTCAGACTTAAGGCATATACTTGTCAGACATGAACAATGTGCAGCCCATGCTGCAGAAGGTTATGCAAGAGCTTCTGGTAAAGTTGGTGTCTGTTTAGCTACTTCTGGCCCTGGCGCAACCAACTTGGTCACTGGTATTGCAAATGCATATATGGATTCATCTCCAATAATTGCAATTACCGGACAGGTGGTAAGCAATTTAATCGGTAATGATGCATTTCAGGAAGTGGACATCATGGGCATTACCATGCCTATCACAAAACATTCTTACCAACCTAAGGATGCAAATGATATTCCAAGCGTTATCAATACCAGCTTTGAAATAGCTTCAACTGGCAGAAAGGGTCCTGTGTTGATTGATGTTCCTAAGGAAGTGCAGGAACAGGAATTGGATGACTATGTATTGGGAACAATCCCTACTCCTGGTTACAAACCTACCATTAGAGGTAATTCCAAACAGATTGCTAAAGCAGCTCAAATGCTTAAGAGTGCAGAAAGACCATTGATTTTAGCTGGTGGAGGTACCATATTGGCAGGTGCTGGTGAAGAGGTCAAGAAGCTTGCAGAATTAATCAAAGCGCCTGTGGCAACTTCATTGATGGGTAAGGGTATTGTTGATGAGAAGGAGGACATATCCATTGGAATGCTTGGTATGCATGGAAAACAGGTAGCTAACCAAAATGTCAACAAGACTGACTGCTTGCTTGCAATAGGATGCAGATTCTCTGACAGAACAACAGGTAAATTGGAAGAGTTCCTCCCTGAAGCTAAAGTTATTCATATTGATATTGATCCTGCGGAAATAGGCAAGAACGTTGCTGTAGACTTGCCTATTGTAGGTGATGCAAAGATTGCATTGGACCAATTGATCAATGAATTGGAAGGTTCAAAGATTGATGAAAGCGCTTGGTTCAAATCTATTGTAGACTTTAAGAAATCTACTATACCAAGAGTGAGCTATGATGACATTCCACTTAAACCTCAACAGGTAATCAAGGAAATTGCAGGTGCAATAACTGAAGACACCATCGTCACAACTGATGTAGGTCTTCACCAAATGTGGGCAGCACATTTCCTCGACATTTCAAAGCCTCGCAAGTTCATTTCCTCAGGAGGTCTTGGAACTATGGGGTTCGGTTTCCCTGCAGCTATTGGCGCTAAGGTTGCATGTCCTGATGATGCAGTACTTGCAATTGTAGGTGACGGCGGTTTCCTTATGGTATCACAAGAGCTTGCTACAATAAAGGAACATGACATTCCAGTGGTCATTGCAATGCTGAACAACAGAAAGTTAGGAATGGTTTACCAATGGCAGAATAAGATGTACAATAAGAGATACTCTGAAACTGACTTAGGAAACACTCCTGATTTCGTCAAATTGGCTGAAAGTTTTGGAATCAATGCAGAAAGAGTTGAAGAGGTTGACAAGACTCAGGAGGTATTGTCTAAGGCATTGAAGGATAATGAATCCATGCTTATAGAAATCACTGTTGAAAAAGATGAATTCATACCAATGTTCCCACCAGGTGGAGGCATAAATGACCTTCTTGGTGAGTACAAGTATGAAAAAGACGTTGCAGGAGGAAAATAAATGAGCGAAAAATCTCATGTTATTAGTACTTTGGTAGAGCACAAGCCAGGTGTACTTCAAAATGTTGCAAGCCTATTGAATAGACGTGGATTCAATATTGACAGCATCACTGTAGGCGCATCTGAAGTTGAAGGTTTGGCAAGAATGGTCTTTGTTGTAAGAGGGGACGAAAAGGTCTTGGAACAGGTCATCAAGCAATTGCATAAGCTTGTTGATGTTGTAAAGATCAAGGATCTTGACCCTGAATACGTTTTAAAAAGAGAGCTTTGTTTGGTTAAAGTTAAAACAGGCAAGGCAAATGTGAGGTCTGAAGTCATACAATATGCAGACATCTTCAAAGCTAAAATAATTGATGTATGTGATGATTTCATTACAATGGAGGTTACAGGCCATCCGGACAAGATTGATTCATTCTTGAAATTGCTTGAACCTTTCGGAATCAAAAAAATAGCTCGTACAGGACCTACTGCAATCGCAAGAGGTCATCACTAATCCAAGCTTTTCCGCTCAAGCTTTTCCAGCCCTTCGGGCTGCAAAACCTTGACCAAAACTTTTTCACTAGTTGGGAGTATTCCCAAACTAGTTTCTTTTTTTATTTTTTATAATTTTATTAAATAATTACATTACTTTTTTTACTATTCCTTACCATATAAGTCTATGGATATTCTTTTAAACCTTCTTATGAAGAATTTAGCCCAGATGTATCCAAAGGTTCCTCCTATGAAACAGCCGAATATCACGCCTGAATAGATTCCAATAAGTCCCCAGCCGAATGTGAAGCAGAATACATATGCGAATACGGTTTCCAATATCAGGGACCTTAGAAGTGTAATGATAAGTGAATATGTTCCTTTCCCAACTCCCTGGAACATCATTGAGGACATCATTCCGTGAGGCACACATATGTTGAAGAAGCTCAATATGCTGAGGGCAGTTGCAATTTGAGGCGCCAAAGATGAACTTGCACTTGTATAGCTGAAGACGGTTGCTATCTGATTTGAGAATATGACCATAAGCACGGAAATGATTATGGCTATTATCAGTCCTACCTTGATGGAATAGCTGTGTCCTGTCTGAAGATTCTTATAGTTATGTGCACCATATGCAACACCTGCTACGGTAAGGACAGCTGTTCCGATACCGATAAGTGGGATAATTCCTAATTGTATGATTCTTAGTGAAGCGGTATAGACAGCTACAGCACTTGTTCCAGCCACTACTACAAGCATGGAGTTGATTATGATACCAAGGGCGGAAAATATGACATTTTCCAATGTTGAAGGGATGGACACTTCAAAAATCTCAAGCAATATCTTGGTCTTATACTTGAAGTTTTTAGGGCTCAAGTCAAGGAACATGTCCCTTTTGCCCCAAATCCAATAGCTCATTACAATGACTGACACTGTACAGGATATGATGGTTGCCCATGCTGCACCAGCCATTCCCAAATTAAGGTAATAGATGAATATTGGGTCTAAAATGATGTTTAGTATGGCAGTGACTGCAATAGCTATTGTTGCCCTTCTCATGTCCCCTTCAGATCGGAATATCGCTGAAAGGACTCCTGAAAATACAAAGATGAACAAGAATCCAAAGATGATGTAACCATAGCTTGCAGCATATGATATTGATTCTCCAGCTCCCATAAGCTCAAGGATAGGAATCATAGCCACAATCATTATGACTGTGAATATTGCTGAGACCGCTATTGAAAGGACTATTGCATGGAGTCCTGCATTGTTTGCTTCGCTGTAGTTTTCACCACCGATGCTTCTTGCAATAAGTGAGTTTGCACCTGCACCGATTCCTCCTCCAAGACCTACCAGAACCATGAATAGTGGAGTGATGAACCCTATTGCCGCCAATGCATCTGCACCAAGCCCTGCAACCCATATGCTGTCTGCAAGGTTATACATGGTAATCAAAAACATGGAAAGCATCATAGGGAGGCTAAGCTTTCTGATAGCCCTTTTCGGATCTCCTGTAATCATCTCAATATTCTTGTTTTTTTCTTTAGTTTCTGCCATTCTATTTCTCCAAAATTAAGTGAGTAATGTTTCACGATTATTCTTTTTATATATTTTATCTTATAAATCCTTTTATTTTAAAATCATTAATTCTTGAAACTAAAATGAATAATGCTTAATTTAATTCCTATTGATAAGTTTTATAAACTATTAAATTAAAATATATAAATATTATATTTAATACTCAAATTAGTGCCAAATCGCTAATTTATCTATTGAATATACTTAAAATTAAATTTACAAAATTATTAAAAAACTTAAAAGGAGTCATAAAGAATGAAAATGTATTATGATGACGATGTTGACGCTACAGTCGTTGCAGACAAAACCATTGCTGTAATCGGTTACGGAAGTCAAGGACGTGGTCAATCTAGAAACATGGCTGACAGTGGATTGAATGTTATTGTCGGTCTTAGAGAAGGAGGTTCATCCTGGCAAAAAGCTGTTGATGATGGAATGAATGTAAAAACCATTGAAGAGGCTGCAGAAGCTGCAGACATTATCCACATCTTACTGCCTGATGAAACCCAAGAAAAAGTTTACAAAGAACAGATAGCTCCTTATGTAGAAGCTGGAAACACCATTTCATTCTCTCACGGTTACAACATTCACTTTGGCTTGATCCAACCTGGAGAAGACGTAAACATTGTAATGTTTGCACCTAAAGGACCTGGATCCCGTGTCAGAACCACTTACTTAGAAGGTTTCGGTATTCCTGGACTCGTAGCTATTGAACAGGATGCAACCGGCGACGCATTGCAGATTGCATTAGGTATGGCAAAAGCTGTAGGCCTTACCAGAGCAGGTGTAATTGAAACCACCTTCCAAGAAGAAACTGAAACTGACTTGTTCGGTGAACAGGCTGTATTATGTGGTGGACTCAGTGCACTTATCAAAGCAGGATTTGAAACTCTTGTAGAAGCAGGTTACCAACCTGAAATCGCTTACTTTGAAACCTGTCACGAAGTAAAGCTCATTGTAGATGACATCTACGAAAACGGTATGGCTGGAATGTGGCATGATGTAAGTAACACTGCTGAATATGGTGGATTAACCAGAGGTGGCAGAATAATTACCGATGCAACCAAAGCTGAAATGAAAGCAATCTTAGGCGAAATCCAAGACGGAACCTTCAAGAAACAATTTGCAGATGAAAACGCAACTGATGCAGCAAACTTAAAAGAAATGAGAGCTGCTGAAGAAAGGGAAGACATCGAAGTTGTCGGTAAAAGGTTAAGAATCGCTTGTGGATTACAAAAAGAAGACGAATAAACAAGCTTTTACTTGCCTTCGGCTCGTAAAACCTTGACCAAAATCTTTTTTTACTAGTTGTGGGTATTGCCCATGCTAGTTTCTTCTTTTCTTTTTTTACTTTTTTTATTTCTTTATTATTTTTATTCTAATGAATAAGTTAATTTTTTCCTATTTTCACTCTTTAAATTCGTGCTAATTTTATAGATAAATTATATTAACTAATAAATCTAAAGTAGAAAGTATGAATACGAATAGATTTGAAACTTTTTATGATGCCGTTTTGGCGATTGTCATAACAATTTTGGTATTGAAGATTCCACAGCCATTGAATCCTAGTTGGGGAGCTTTTTTTTCAAATTCATTGAATATCTTAACATACGCCATTGTGTTTCTGGCAATCATCAATATCTGGTACAATAACCATAATCTATTCCAATATTTTGATGAAATAAACAATAGAGCCCTTTTTGCATATGGGATTAACCTTTTTTTAATTTCACTGTTTCCATATTTTGCATCATGGATTTCAAGGAATCCATATTCATTGACTGCTGAGACAATTTTTGGAGTAATCATTCTTATCGCTGATATTTCTCACATCCTTGCAATATTAGCTGTTTATGGAGCTAATGGTTATAATGAGAAGTTAGAGGAATTGAACATCAAGCCCATTCATTTTTTAGCACCTATTCTCATTATCGTAATAGGATTTATAATATCATATACCATATATGCTCCAGGAATTTATGTGGCATCTTTGATTTCCGTATTTGTAAGCATTGTGTATAATAGGGTGCAAAGGAAGGAATTCGATGACACTGAAAGATTTGAAGCATTGATTGATGCAATTGCCGCCATTATCCTGACAATTATTGTGCTTGAGATTCCAATGGCTGCAAATGGTAGTTTAGGAGCTTTATTGGATTTGAAGCTTGATTTTTTAGCATATATAATCAGTTTCATTGTTGTTTTCAATATGTGGAAACTAACCTATAATGTATTTTCAATAGTTGATAAGA
The DNA here is from genome assembly GCA_016838945.1 of Methanobrevibacter sp. Taxonomy (GTDB): domain Archaea; phylum Methanobacteriota; class Methanobacteria; order Methanobacteriales; family Methanobacteriaceae; genus Methanobrevibacter. The sequence goes on along the minus strand of JADLKP010000055.1, from coordinate 1,640 downwards.
TCAATTATAGGGTGATCTGGTCTACAGCATCTATGCTGTTCTTTTTATCTTTGATTCCTTATTTGACAACTTTCGTTTCCATGAATTTCCATGAGTTCATACCTCAATGCCTATATGGCATAAATTTCTTAATCCTTTCCATATGTCTTTCTCTCAGCACATATCAAATGAAAAGATTGGACAAATCCAATTTATGCCTGCAAAAGGCATTTGACAATTATAATAATCTTATCCTAAGCATTGTATTCACATGCATTTCCATAGCTATTGGCTACTTCTACTATCCGCCAACAATAATCATGTTCTGTTTATTGTCAATTTGTGTTCAATGGGTATTGGTTGCAAAGAAAATAAATCTGCTTGACATTATTTAACGAATATCCGATAATTTCATATAAATTATATAAAACTTTTTAAACTATGTTAAATAAATGTAAATTATCAGATAATTATTTTAAATTTACTTTATTTTTTAATCTATGTTAAATAAATGTAAATTATCAGATAATTATTTTAAATTTATTTAATTCTTTAAGTTATTTTTCTCAAATTATGATTATTGTGATTAAAATGGTATTTGTAGGTATGGATCATGGAACCACTGGAATTTCATTTGCAATCATGGATGATGCAGAGGTTCTTGATGTTTTTAAGATATCTCGTGAAGATAGCAAGGCTGGAAAAGTCTCAGCCATTGAAGAATTGTCCAAACGTGTTGATTTGGATGATATTGAATTAATGATTATAACTTATGCAATGGGAGATGGAATCAGTGAAATCCTTCCAATCGAAAGGGTTGAAAACAGGGGAATCCTTTCAATTGACGGTGCAGGTAAGGTGACTGGTGGAGGAACATCAGTTTACTCAGAAATCGAAAATGCAGACTTGCCTGTCTTGATGATTCCTGGAATCCATAAGAATTGCCAATGGCTAGATCCATTGTTTAGAGCAGCCTATTCCCATCATGCAAGCCCTGAAAAGCTCAGTATAGTTTACAATGCTTATCTTGAAACCAATTGGGAAAACATGATTGTTGCAGACATCAGTTCCAACAGCGTTGACTTGCTTGTTGAGGATGGAATAATCAAGGGAGCTATTGATGCCTGCTGCGGTGCAATGGGTGTTGTTCATGGGCCTCTTGATTTGGAGATGATCAGGGATATTGACGAGGGAAAAAGAACAGCCAATGAATGCTTCTCTCATGCAGGTGCAGTGAAGATAGCAGATATTGATGATAAGGTCGCTTTTATGAAGGATGACCTATTGAATAATTATAGGAATGGTGATGAAAAGGCAAAATTAGCTATTGACACCATGATCATGACTGTAGCTATGGAAATTGCCGGACTCATTGCAGTAAGCCATAATGAAATTGAAGGAATTGTTCTTACAGGTTCGATGGGCTCAATGAAGGATCCTGTAGATTTTGAAGCTGAATTAAACAAATATCTCAAGAACAAATATCCTTGCAAGGTCATTTCAAGTGAGTCTGGAGCTATTGGTGCAGCACAAATAGCAAGAGACATTGCTCATGGAAAAAGAGAGATTATGGGCATAAAAGTAGATTTAGAATAAGTTTTTCAAATGTTTTTTTAAAACATTTCTTTTTTTATTTTTTTAATTTTCATTTTAAAAATTTG
>JADLKP010000348.1 GCA_016838945.1 Methanobrevibacter sp. | reverse complement strand
AAAAATTAAATTATTATTTAAGGAATCTAATTTTTAAAACTATACAGAGGAGATATTATCACTAATAATTACAACTTTAATGCATTGGAAGTTAAAGATCAATGTATTAAATGGATTCAAGACTTTTTTGAAGAAAACGGTAAAGGATGCAACGCAATTGTAGGCATCTCTGGAGGTAAGGACAGTGCAGTGGTTGCCGCATTATGTGTAGAGGCTCTTGGAAAAGAGAGAGTCATAGGAGTCCTTATGCCTAATGATGTTCAATCAGACATTGATTTTGCCAAACTTCTTGTAAATCATTTAGGAATCAAGCATTATATCATCAATGTTAAGGATGCTGTAAATGGTGTTTTAGATCAAATGGAGTTATCTGGAATTGAAATCAGTGAACAAACCAAAATAAATCTCCCACCTAGAATCCGCATGTCTGTCTTATATGCGGTTTCCCAATCCCATAACGGAAGGGTTGCAAACAATTGCAATCTGTCTGAAGATTGGGTGGGATATTCAACAAGATATGGTGATGGTGCAGGAGACTTTTCACCACTTTCAAACCTAACAGTAACTGAAGTTAAGGAAATAGGGCGAAGCCTTAATTTACCTGATGGGATTGTGAACAAAGTACCGATTGATGGACTCTCCAACCAATCTGATGAAGAGAAGCTTGGATTTACCTATGATGTGTTGGATAAGTATATACGAACTGGTGAAATTAGTGATAAAAAGACAAAAGAAAGGATTGATTACCTTCATGAATTGAATAAGTTCAAGTTGGAGCTAATGCCAAGCTTTGAATATAAGTGATTTTATGGTTGACAAATTTAGCAAAGAGACACGTAGTTATGTCATGTCAAGGATCAGGGGAAAGGACACCAAACCTGAGATCCTTGTTCGAAGCTATCTGTTCTCAAGGGGACTTCGATTCAGAAAGAATGATAAAAGGTATCCTGGAAGTCCGGATGTTGTCCTGCCAAAGTATAATACTGTTGTCTTTGTTCATGGATGTTTTTGGCATCTTCATGAAGGGTGCAAGTATGCTAAAATGCCGAAATCCAATGTTGAGTACTGGGAAAATAAGTTATATGGGAACAGGCAGCGTGATGAACGTAATCAAAAAGAACTTGAAGAAATGGGATGGAATGTCATCACTGTTTGGGAATGCGAATTGAAAAAGGACAAGCGTGAAAAGACACTTGAGTATCTTTTCACTCAAATTACCTCTGAAAATAAGCAATAGTGAATTATTGTAATTAAATTATCATCTATTTTTTTAATCTTTTTTAACCTTTTTATAATTTTTTAAATTTATTTTTTTTAAATAACTTTTTTTTAAATAACTTTTTTATTTTTTTATAATTTTTTAAATTTATTTTTTTTAAATAACTTTTTTTTTTTTTTTTATTCT
>JADLKP010000054.1 GCA_016838945.1 Methanobrevibacter sp. | reverse complement strand
AAAAAAATAAATTTTTAAAGAGACAATTTTTTAAAAATATCTTAAAAATGTTTAAAATATTCATAAAAAATCAATGAAATTTGTTTATTTGTTTATTAATTATATTTACAAATTAAAAAAATATAAATTAAATCGGCAATAATATTGCCGATGAACTATAAGCGATTTTAAATTCCTTGTATCCAATAAATGAGATATGAGATTCATTGTATCTGAAATGATCAGATACGAAATCTTCCTATCCAACAAAAGAGATAAGAGATTCATTGTATCTGAAATGATCAGATACGGGGATTCTTTCTATCCAATAAAAGAGATGCGAGAGTTTAAACATATGTATTTATAGTTTTCAATTACCCATTAGTTTGCAAATTTTTTTTTAAAAAAAATAGTTCCATAATATGAAAAATTGAATAACTAATAGAAAATACCTAAACCCATTTTTAACTTAAAGAATGGGAACAATCCTATAGATGAGATTTATATTAATCATATAAATCAAATCTATAGGAATTAATGGATTTGTATATTAACTAATTTTCAATTAAAGATGCATACAATCATATCTAAATAATATCTATTACTAAACAAACAACTTAAATAAGTTAATATTTTCCAAATCCATAATGGAGTTTTGAATATGAAGAAAAAGATAATAGTGATTCTATTAATCTTTTCATTATTTTTAACCATATCTTCTGTATCAGCACTAGAATCAATTGATGACATCAATGATCAAGATTCTGATTTAGAATTAATTAATAATGAAAATTTTAATGGAGATGAAACTGAAGGTATCGAATACGCATTAGAGGATAATTCGGATTCCAGTATTAATTCTGATTCAAATTTTGCCAACAGCATAGATGAAAACAGTTTAATCGATAATGAATATCCTGTAGGCGATACTGAAAATATAGATGAGAATCCATTATTAAACAGTCCAGCATTGATTAATACTACTGAAGATAATGATCTGGTTCTATATAGTGAAAAAGATAATTTAAAATTAGCTAGCCCATTGAAGGCAAATAATAGAGGAACTTCCCTATATATAAGCCCTGATGGAACTGGTACAGGAGAATCCGCAGACAATCCTACAAATTGGAACAATGCTTATTCCCTTGCTCAAAATGATGATATCATCTACTTCCTTGATGGTGTTTATGATATTATAAATTTCAATTTAAACAAAAATTTAAATTTGATTGCAGTGAATGTTGGAAGCGCCATTTTAAATGGTAATGGTAATAGAATTTTCTATACTCAAAGAAATAACATCACCTATAACGGTTTAACATTCATTAATGGAAACTATAGCAGCAATGGAGGAGCATTATCCTCTAGTCAAGGAAATATGGAAATAATAAATTCTACATTTATAAACAATACTGCAGCTAATGGTGGTGCAGTTTATGTATATTCAGGTAACCTTAGTATTGTAGATTCAAAATTTATTAATAATAGTGCAAATACAAGTGGAGGTGCAGTATACTCCTATAGAAATTTGAATATTACTAACTCAGATTTTGAAAACAATTCTGCTAATAGTATGGGTGGGGCAATATACTCCTATAATGCAAATGTAGAAGGATCTAATTTTACAAATAACTCTGGTCGTACTGGGGGAGCTATTTACAGCAGAGAAAATATAAGTGTCGAAGACTCAATATTTAAGTTCAATAATGCTAATGACCAAGGTGGAGCAATAATAGCCAATAATCCAACTGTTGAAAATTCTGTTTTTATTAATAATACCGCAAATGGTTCTGGTGGTGCTGTAAGAGCTTATCAAAACACTACCATTTCAGGATCTACATTTATTAATAACACCTCTCTAAATGGTCAAGGTGGAGCATTGTATTCAAGAAATAATACAGTGAATTCATCTACATTTACAAATAATGTGGCAAAAAATGGAGGAGGGGCAGTATATTCCATCGAACATGTTGTTGTTGATGAATCCTCATTTAATAATAACTCCGTTCCAAATAATGGAGGAGCAGTTGCAACAGTTAAAAATGGAACAATCACCAATTCAAACTTCACTGAAAATTCTGGAAAAAATGGTGGAGCAGTATGGTCACAAAGTGATTTAAATATTGACAACTCCAGATTTGAAACTAACAATGCAAATGTTTCAGGTGGAGCAGTATATGCACAAGATGATTTGAATATTGACAATTCAATATTTGAAAGCAATTCTGCTGTTGATAGTGGCGGTGCCATTTTTGCTGGCAATTTAGAATCAAGAAACAATGTCATCAACAACAATGATGTTAATGGCTATGGTGGTGGAATATATACTAACAACTTAAACTCTTTAAATGATATAATTGCTAATAACTCTGCAGGCTTTAACGGTGGCGGAGCATATGCAAAAAATTCAAATATTAATAATTCCACATTTGATTCAAATGAAGCAGTGAATGGTGGAGGATTATTTAACTATGAAGATACAACTGTAAATAATTCTAAATTTATCAATAATGAAGCTTATGATGGATCAGCAATCATTAGTGATACTTTAGATGTTAACAACAGTATTTTTGAAAACAACACTTCAAGAGGCTATGGAATCATCTATGCAGTCAATGCAACTATTAAAAACAGCAACTTCACAGACAACAGTGCAGTAGATGATAAAGAAGTCTATATATTAAGTGAATTAAATGCAGAAAATAATTCTTTAAATCCAAACCAAATAGAAGATGTCCAAGGTACACCTGTAAATGTAGAAAGTGTCGAACAAGGAACTTATTTTGTTGAATTAGAAAATGGATTGGTAGGCTACTGTTTGCAAAAAACATTATCCTATCCAGATGTGGTATATGTATTAAATAACCTCAGTATGGCCCGTAATCAGTTAACTGGTGAGGATGTCAGCGAATATTTAAAGATATTAATTTATAAATATTACTTTGACAATGTTGAAAACTTAACTCAAATCATTTGGGAATTCACAGATTCTGACTTTAGAAATAGTGATGATGATATTGTTAAAGAAATCCTCTCATTATATGACTCTGGATTCCGTGTTCCTGATTATAATGCAAGCTTAATATTAGAAAATGGCACACAGGTTTTATTTGATTTCTATACTGCAGCAGATGCAACCACTCAAAACTTGTTCTTGTTTAACATCACATATATGGGAAACTTCTCAAATATGACAATTGAAAAAATAACATTAAACAATACTGTTTTAAATGGTGAGCAAGTTCAATTTATAATCAGAGTTAAAAATACTGGAGATACCATATTGCATGGCATCACTGTCATTGAAGACAAATATGATGGATTAATTTATGATAGTTTTATTGATAGAGAAAACAAATGGACCTACAACAATAACAGATGGACCTACAACAACCAATTAAACATCAATGAAACAATAGAATTCATCGTAGTGTTCAATTCAACTAAATCAGGTAATTTTACAAATGTTATCGTTGTTTCATCAAATGAAACTGATAACAAAACTACTAATAATACCACTTCAGTATATACTCCGAACATGACAATCCAAAAAATTTCCAACAATCAGACAGTTAAAGTAGGAGAAACTGTAAGCTTTACAATCATCTTAAAAAATACAGGTGATTGCAACTTAACAGGAGTCTATATAAAAGACAATGAATATTCCAACGGATTGGTTTATCTGTCCTATATAGATAAAAATAATGAATGGACATTTGATGGAATAGACACTTGGACTTATAAGGGCATATTGCAACCTGGAGAGTCCATAAGTTTAGATATTTTGTTTAAAGCCCTAACAGAAGGAATTAAAATTAATAATGCTATCGCAGGTCACAATATAACCAATGATACAGTTAACAGCACTAATAAAACCAAAGTAATTGTACCTGAAGAACCTGAAGTGCCTGAAGATGGCAATAAGACAGAACCTAAAAAACCTATTGATAAAGTTCCTGAAATAGACAGCAATGTCAATTTAAAAACCGGAAACCCAATATTGTTATTAGCGATCTGTTCAATTTTATTAATCTTGGTTCCAAGGAAAAACAGAAAATAAAATTTTAAAAATATGTGGATGCGGTTTGAAAACCTTATGAAAAGCATAGGGAGTCCTAAAGCCGGATCCACATAATAACTTTTTTTAAAATCTTCAATTAAAAATGAAGACATGACAAAGCAATTTTTTTCAAATATTAAAAAATATTCCATATTTTAAAGGAATCTTAAATGAATATGCATATTTTTTCCAGAAAAATTAAGAAAGTTTTTCATTGATTTCCAATATATAAAAAAATCAATTATAAATGAACATTATTCATTTTTTCTATGAAAAAAGATAAAAATTTAATGAATTGTTTATTAGATAAATATTTATATTAAAAATCATACTATTTTTATCAAGAATTGATACTTTATGATCCCATATATTCCATTAAAGTTTCAATTCTGTTGGTGGGAAAATAATTAACGCCGAACAAAAAATTTTTCCATTGACTATGAAAGAGAAATATTATCACGTTCAAACAATTTTCATCAATATGCAAGCTACAAAATTTGTATTTTCCAAAAAATAATATTTCTCTTTTCATTTCACACTATAATTAAAGCAATGAATATTTCTTTCAGAATAAACTAAAGAGAACCCATAAAAGCACTCATATTAAACACAATATTTGTTCTCTTTAAGTTCAAATTAGATAGTGGGATGATCCTCCTTACTATCGTCATTCCACTATTCTAATTTAAATACAACTCTTTTTAAAAATTTATAATCTTAAAACAACTTTATAAAAATAGAATATCCAACAAATAGGATATTTGTATAAAACAATTATTTTAAAAAAAAATAGCTATAAAAAAACCTAAAACATAAGCTAATTCTAAAAAAATAGCTAAAAAATAAACCTAAAGCATAAACTAATTCTAAAAAAAAATAGCTAAAAAATAAACCTAAAGCATAAACTAATTCTATGAATAAAACTATCCCAGATCATTATCAAGAGATATAATGATGCCCGATTAATATGTTGAAACCTATTCCAAAGTTATCAAATGTCTTTTTAATCCAATGAATTCCTAATATGCCCAAATTTTAGATCATTAAATTCTATCATAAAAACATCCAATAACCAAATAAATTTTTAGATATCTATTAATTCCCCAATAACAGGAGTTATTTCCCAATTAGCTTATCCATTATAACAAATATATGCAACCTTAAATAATGATATTTCAGTGTAAATAATAGTCAAAATTAAATTCAGATATTTTTATTTAGGATTCATGAGATAGTTGGAACGTCTCTAAATTTAAATTTTAACTATTAATAGTGAATTGCTTCAAAATAAAAGAAAATAATTTCTTTATCTCGAAGCAATAACGGAGAAATCTTTTGAAGAAAAATATCACTATTTTTCAGATTTAACAAATTTAAATCTTATTTGTTATTTACACATTGAATCATACCAAAAACAATTACCTGATAAAAATTTATGGTACAACTCTAATAGTAAATGTAAAAACTAACAGATATAAATATTATTATTGAACAAAATTTAAATTTTCTTGAATAAACTAATAAAAAAATAAACATAAAATTAAATAATGGATATATTATTGAACACATTAATTTTTAAAAGTTTCCTTTAAAAAAAGCAAAGCTTAATCTAAACAATCCATAGAAAAATGATGAAAAAATAGGAATACATTAAAAAAAATTCATAAAACGTTTAAAATATTTAATTTTTGTAGAAAATTAGTGTTTGAATTGAAAAAAATTCAAAAACTAGGCCCTGAAAATTGATCTTATCAATCTTTTAAAAAAAAATCATAAAAAAGGTTACTGTTCACAATTATCTCCAAAAAATTTCATATCATTATTTATAAATAAACATTTTTATTAAAAAACAATTATTTTTAATATTGTTCATTTATTTGTGAAATTTGATTAAAAAAATAAACAATGTTCAATAATAATATTTATATGGTACAAATTGATATTGTTTATCATAAACTCCTCTTTGGTGTATTAGCAGGCATAGATTTTGGTTTTGTTGGAAACCTTCAGACATAATATGATCTCTCAATCAAAAAAAAAGATATTCAAATATCATCCGTTTAAATGTTTAAAATATCATCCATTCATGGTTTTCAACAAACCAAAATTTAATGAAACATTTGATGTTCATAAAGTTACTTAATGGAGGGAATATTATGGTAGAAAAAAAACCTACAGCAGAAAACTGGCCAGTAATCTCTGGCGACTATATGGTAGGAGATCCTGAAAGTCCTGTAGCGGTAGCGACATTAGCCTCCCATATTGAAGAAATTCCATCCGCAGCAGGAGCTGCTATTGCAGGGCCTTGTAAAACTGAAAATCTTGGAATTGAAAAAGTGGTGGCTAACATAATTTCAAATCCAAACATCAGATTCCTAGTCTTGTGTGGTGCTGAAGTGATGGGACACATTACTGGTCAAAGCATACAAGCACTCTATGAAAATGGTTGTGAGGAAGAGAAAAAGAAAATTATTGGTGCCACTGGAGCAATCCCTTTTGTAGAAAATTTGCCACTGGATGCCATAGAAAGATTCCAAAACCAGGTTGAACTAATTGATTTGATAGATAATGAAGACAGCTCAGCAATTACAAAAAACGTAAAAGACCTGATAGAAAAAGACCCTGGTGCATTGGAGGAAGAGCCTATAGTTTTCAAGATTGATGAGGAAAAAATCAATCGAAAGATCAATCGAAAAACTAATGAGGCAAACAAATTCACCTCAATACCAAAAGATAAAATAAAAATAGAAGCGGAATAATGCTTTTATTTTTATTTTTTCTATTTTTTTTAAATTCAAACCAAAAGTCAACATCAACTAATTTTAAAAAAAACCATTATCCTATAATGTTGAATTCAAACCAAAAGTCAACATCTGCTAATTTTAAAATTCGCCAATCCCCACTTAATTCAAAGTGAAATGGCATAAAATCTTCTTGCTTAAAAGAAAACTAAATATTCTCCAAAAAGACCCTAAATTCATTATGGTCCATTATCTCAACCATATCAAAAAGACCAAGATCTCTCAATCTATCGAAAGGCTTTCTTAAAATAAACCTATAAGTTCCTGCCCTATCTGCAGCAGGATTACGCCTATCTGAAATCGCTACAACAATATAAACCTTCTTGATATTGGACAAGAACTCATTCAAATCCAACTTATCCTCTTCAGAAATGCTATTTTTATTGCAATAATCCTTATAGACATTAGGCAATGCCAAGTCAAGAGTTTCAAATGGCTTCAATCTTAACTTGAAAGCCAATTCATCACCATAACTGTTGTAAACCCATTGCAATCTTTCATAATACTTGCCATAACATTCTGTGTCCTTATTCATATGATACAAGATATCCTGAAGCTCTCCCCTCTTGCTGTTCCTGTCAATCTTCACTCCCTTGAACTCAATCAGGTACAGAACTTTTCTCTTTTTATCCAAATACAACCCGTCACATGTAGATGGCAAGTTACAAATATCTATAATTTCAGTATCCCTACAAATATCATCAAAGGAATACATCATGAAATCACTACTTACGAGAGGTTCCTTTGATTTGCTGAAGCATTCCTTCTTTTTAATTGAAGGACAATCCTTGTCATGAATCGGGCATGGCATTGATATCTCTGAAACTGTCTGATAGTACTTAGTGTAACTGGATAAAAACTTATCAAACTTTTCAATATCATCCATATCATCCATATCAATCACCATCCAATTTCTTGAACATCAATTCCATCTTGATTTCATCAAGGATATCATAAGGTTCCCCCAGGTTTCTATATATTGCCTCAAGATTATTGGAATCTACAGAAACTATATCATACCTATACCCTTCAGATTTTTGAGTCAGATAAAAATAACTGTCATCTATCAAGCCATAGTATTGGGAATATAGTTCAATGGCTTCAATGAAGAAAGGACTATGGGAAGCAATGTAAATGCTTAAATCCAGCTCCTTGACAAGCAAAACAAGAATCTTTGCAAACTTGATCTGCCATTCAGGGTGAAGGTTCACCTCAGGCTCATCCATAATCATGAATGAATTGGGTTCAAGCTCATTATTGCTTAAAAGTGTTTGGATGATTGCCACCTGCTTCACTCCGGAAGATGTGTTTTTCATATGGGTCTTGATTCCATTTTCCCTTATGAAGAACAATTCCCCATTTTCCTTTTTTATCTCTCCACCAAGAATTTCCTTAATGAGCTTTTCAACTTCCAGGTCTGCATTGGTATTTTCTTCAGTTATTTCCAATGCTGCCTCCAAGCTTTTGACATGCTCTAAAAAGTAGGTTCCTCCACTCTTATTGTCAAACAATGAGAATGAATCAAAATAAAAGACCTTGCTTATGTCAATATATCCTTTTTTATCAAACTTATAGTTCTTGAAATCAATAGTGTATGAAAACTCATCATCACAGTATATGTAAGCGTAATCATTGTTTTCCTGAGGACCTGTTATATCGAATTCGCTTTTAAGCAATCCCTTTATTGTAGAGTCATTCTCTGATGAAATGGCTCTTAAGAAACAGTATAATAGATTGCTTGTGGTGGATTTTCCTGTGCAGTTCTTGCCACCTATGACATTGATTCTCCCTATGTCCATATCCGCATGATTGATTGAACCTACATTATTGATTTTAAATTTGAAATTAGACATGTTATCCCCAAATATGATTTTTAATAATAGTATGTTTTTTAAAAATTTAAATCTATTGAAATTTTTTTATAAAATCCTTATAATTTTTCAACCTAATTATAATCTAATAACAAAATAAACATTATATTTTAGTTAAAATAAAAAATTAGTCATATATAACTATTATAAACTAAATAAACTCCATATAAATGTTTAAATAGAAAATAAGCAATAATATGAAATATATGATGTGGCTTTAATTTTAATTTGAGTTATAAAATAGCTTGAAAAAATAGATAATATGCAATATATAGGGGTGATTAGGTGGTTGAAGCGATTAATGTTATCACCTGCATAAGTTTGGTAATATCTGCAATCTTTGCAAGACTAAACTATATGCGGGACAAGTAGTGGAGAAATCCACTACTCATTAACACTAATTTGCGAATCCCATTATATAATATTGACTAAAATAAAATAGTAAAAAAGAAAAATAACCATAAATAGTTAATTATTTATAAAAATAACCCTTCTTTTTCTTTTTTTATTTTGCTCTAATTCAAAACCTTTATATACTACCAATACATAAACTTGTTAAATCAAATTTTATACGGTGATATTCATGTCAAGCAAACTTGACAGATTAATAGCATCCTACCAATCTATGGAATGTGAATTCAATGTAGACAAATCCATAGAAGTCTGTAAGGAAATACTAAAGATCAATCCGAATCTAATCGAATTCCAGGAAAACCTGGCTTTCGAGTATTACAATAAAAAGGAATATGAAAAATCAATCGAACTTTTCAACAAATGCATAGAGAATGGTAGCACAAGAGACGATTCATACATGATGATCGCTCTCTCTTACGTAAAATTAAACAATCCTGAAAAGGCTTTGGAAATCATAAAGGATACCAAAGACAAGGAAAACTATCTTCTAAATCATTTTTTAGTATACAAGGAACTTGAAGAATACGACAAGGCCATCGCGTATGGAGACAAACTGCTTGAATTGAATCCAGAAAACACATTGGCTCTTCATCATATGTCTGACATTTATGATAAGCTTGATGATGAGGAACGTTCCTTGTTTTACTTCACTGAGATGTCCACCCTATATCCAGAAATAAAGTCAATATTGCTTATGAGATTATACTCTCTTGGGAAATATGATGAGATAATCGAGTCCTTTGAAGAGCTGAAAGCTAAAGGAATGTTTGAAACTGATCTTGAATCTGCACATTTCAATTTCATCATAGGAATGTCATACTATGAACTAAAAAGACATTACGACTCTTTGAAATACCTCATCAACTCAGACAGGATATACCCTACAGTTGATAAAAAGACTGCAATAGCTAGAAATTACATTGACTTATATGAATTCAACAATGCATATAAATATTTGCGTGAAGGGCTGGAAATGGAACCTTTAAATTATACATTGCTGTTTTTAATGGTTGAAACCAACTACTTTAGAAAAGAGCATATTCAGGCAATCGACTATGCAAATACACTATTGAAGAATTACGAAAATGAAGACATATATCGCGTTTTGGCAGCCATCTTCTTCGATATGGGAGAAATAAAAGAGGGATGGAAATGCATCTATGCTGGAAGCACCCCTGAAGATTATAAGGGAGACCATATCTTCAAGATAACAGACATATTGTCCAAATCAAACCAATCAGAGAGAGCCCTTAACATATTCAGAATTATAGAAGAAAAGATACCTGAATTCCCATTCACCTATATAGAACGTGCAAAGCACTATAAGAGACTTGGGGAAATGGATCTTGCAAAAAAAGATCTCAAAAAATATAATGAGCTATGGTTCGGTGATGAATGTAGTTTTGAGGATTTATAATCCCCTTTTTTTATTTTTAAATTTTAAAAAAAAACGCCTATTTTTATAAAAATTATTAAATGAATATAATTTTTCAATTTAATATTAAAATTACATTTTTTTAAAAAATTAACAATATATGAAAACTATGTAATCAGGATAAATCTTAAGAATGGAAGGATATATTCCCTTAGCCAATGCTTTATAACCTTCCACACCGGAATTTGGATTTACCCAGTTCCCACTGTCATGAATAGAGTTTTTATTTTCCTTTCATAATACCCCTGGAAAACAAGTAAAATATTCTTAGGAATAATCTATTTTAAAATTATATATAATTATCTAATAAT
>JADLKP010000347.1 GCA_016838945.1 Methanobrevibacter sp. | reverse complement strand
AAACTAATTTAAAAAAAAATAAAAAAAGAGCAAATAATTCTTTTTATAAATAAACTAATTTAAAAAAAAATAAAAAAAGAGCAATTAATTATAATTAAATTAATTTTTTATTTCTTCTTCCAAAACTGCTTTTTCTTCTTCATCCACTACTTCATCTACTATTTCAAGAATTGGTTTTTCAGACTCTTCAGTTGATGAATCATCATCAGAAACTTCTTCAGAAGAGTTTTCATCTATCTGTTCCAAGATTCTTTTTCCTTCTTCAGACAACTCCTCACTACCCTCACTTTCACTTTCAGCAAGTGAAAATGATTTGTCTAAAACGTTGGTTCCAAACATCATAAGACATATCAATCCTATAAATGTTGACATCCAGAATGAAATCACTCTTTCTACAAGAGTTGCTGCTGCACTGATGGAAGCGGTAACACCTGCACTGGAATATAATAGAATCATTATACCATCTACTGCACCGAGACCTCCTGGAAGCAAAGGCACCATACCGACCAAGGATGCAATTATGAACACCTCACCAATAACAATTGGAGAAATGATTGCACCAAATGCAAGGAACACAGCATAAACCCTTAATATTTCAAAAATCCAAATTATAAAGGATAATGGTAAAGCATATAACAAGATGTTCCTATTTCTAAGCAATAGATTCATAGTAGATTGGAAACTTATGACAGCTTCAATAATTCTTTTTTCGGTATTTTCATCGTATTTTTTATAGAATCTGCGAGCAATTTTTATAGCCCATGAGGTGATCTTTACACCAAAAGCCTCATTGATACATACATAAATCAATATGGCAACTGCAGCAGTGATTCCAACAACACAAATCACCAATATTGCAAGTACGGTTGAATCCAATGAAAAGGTAGTGATAATGCCGATAATTGTTATAATAGACAATATAAGGAATGGAAATGTATCAAAAGACCTATCTGCAATTACTGAAGCAAAAGTGTCTTCAAATTTATAATGCCCTTCTTTTGCCAAAAGATAAGCCCTTACAGGTTCTCCACCTCCACGGCCACTTGGGGTTATATTGTTTACTGCCAAACTTACCAACACCATAGGCAATAATTTTTTAATTCCTAAAGACATATCCGCAGCATCATTAATAATATGCCATCTCCAAGCGTATAAAAAATAAGTAAATATTTGTAAAAGCACGGCCAATAAAACAAACCATAAATTAGATTGTTTAAGAGCATTAAGGACCTCATCTATACCGATATAGTATAACATGACTCCCATAATGGCCAAACCGATTATAAAAAATACAATAATCTTTTTATTTTTCATTTTATCCCCCACTTTTTACAAAACCGTGAAAATCAGCTAAAAATTTAATATTTGAATAATTATTTGACAAATAAATAATTTTTTTGAATAAATAATTATTTGATTAATTAATAATTTTTTT
>JADLKP010000346.1 GCA_016838945.1 Methanobrevibacter sp. | reverse complement strand
AATATGAAAATAAAAAAGATAATTGCATGTTTCTTTGTTTTAATTCTTCTATTCGGGGGAGTCTGCATTTGCACCATGTACATTTAAAATATCAATTTATATAACATATGTTATAAATTAATATATAATAAAAATAATAATACTGCATAAAACTGATTTTAAAAAGGAAAATAAAATATGAAAACCAATCCTAAAATACTCCTCTATATTCTGATGATTTCAACTCTTGGAATAAACACCCCATTAAGCATTGTGGGAATCATATCACAAATAGCAGAGTATTTCAATACTTCAATAGCCATTTCAGGGCTTTATGTAAGTTCATTTACATTTACAATAGCCATATGCGGATTGTTCATACCCATTTTATTTTCAAGATTTGAGAGAAAAAGAACATTCATAAGCATTCTAAGCATATTTGCAATATCAAATATAGCAATAATATTTACAAAAAGCATATACATTGCATCATTTTTTAGAATATTGTCTGCTGTATTCTATCCTGCATTCATTTCAATAGCACTTACAGTTTGTGAAGAGATAGCCCCAAAAGGAGAGGAACAGGATTACATTACAAGGATTCTTCTTGGAATATCCGTTGGAAGCATCATAGGTCTTCCTATCACAACAGGTCTTGGAACAATATTCGGATATCAAGTGGCTATGACTTGGATCTTTCTGATAAATTTCATAACTTTGATTCTCATAATCATATTCTTCCCAAGAATCGAGGGAAAATCCAAATCATATGAAATGCCATTTTCATCCCTTAAGTCAAAGGAATTCATTCTTGCAACAGTTGGAATAATCATGATGCCTATAGGTGCAAGCATAGTCTACAATTATCAGCCTTTATTTTTACAGGTAGTCAGCCATGTCTATACCTATAAGCTAAGCATATTCCTATTCATCTATGGATTGTTTTCAATATTCGGCACTTGGCTTGGTGGAAAATTAATATCTAAAAGGGATAAGGCTACACTCATCATTTTCCAATTGGCATGTGGTGGAGTCTTTGTACTTCTTTACCTATTTGCAAATTATCTTATTCCAGTTCTTATATTGATTCTAATCTTCGGAATACTTGACGGGATGGGATACAATCTTATCCAATATATTGAAAGCTCAGTCATTCCTGACAGTTCAGAACTTGCAAATGGAATATTCTTAAGCATTTTAAATGGTGGAATAGCTTTGGGAATTGCAATAGGTGGATTTTTAGTGGATGGATTCGGAATAATGTCCATTTTTATTGCTGGAGCATTATTCCTGCTTATTGCATTCATCATGATGGCTTATGTAATTAGAATTATGAAAATCCCTCTAAAATACTCCTAAAAAAAGGATAAGTTCTCTAAAATGAATGAAATAATGAAATTTCTCTAAAAAAAGATGAAAATAAGAATAAAAGTAGAATATTAAAAAACGTTTAAAAAAAAA
>JADLKP010000345.1 GCA_016838945.1 Methanobrevibacter sp. | reverse complement strand
GCGCACCCCCACCGGGACGGGCACCGTCACCGCCGACGCGGTGGTGATCGACCTGGACACCTACGCCCGCGCCGCAACCGGAAGGAACACCCTGACATGACCACCGCCCCACCGGCCGTCTCGGCGGCCTCCACCTACCAGCAGCTACGCACCCACCTCGCGGCCCTGAAGCTGACCACCGCCGCCGAGCAACTGCCCGCGGTCCTGGACGCCGCGACCGCCGAAGGGCTCTCCCTGACCGCCGCCCTGGAACGCCTGCTGGCGCTGGAGGTCGAGGCGACCGAGGCCCGCCGCCTGGCCGGGCGGCTACGGTTCGCGTCCCTACCCTCCCCAGCGACCATCGAGGGGTTCGACTTCGACGCCGCCGCCGGCGTCGACCCGGCCCTGATCGGCGAGCTCGCGACCTGCCGCTACCTGGACACCGCCACCAACGTGCTGCTCATCGGCCCACCCGGAACCGGCAAGACCCACCTCGCGGTCGGGCTAGCGCGCAAGGCCGCCGAAGCCGGCTACCGCACCTACTTCACCACCGCCGCCGACCTCGCCGCCCGCTGCCACCGCGCCGCCATCGAAGGACGCTGGGCCTACACCATGCGCTTCTTCGCCGGCCCCACCCTGCTGGTCATCGACGAGCTCGGCTACCTACCCCTACCCGCCGAAGCCGCCTCCGCCCTGTTCCAGGTCATCGCCCAGCGCTACACCAAGACCTCGATCATCCTGACCACCAACCGCGGCGTCGCCTCCTGGGGCGAGATCCTCGGCGACACCACCGTCGCCGCCGCCATGCTCGACCGCCTCCTACACCGCTGCGTCGTCCTCAACCTCGACGGCGACAGCTACCGACTACGCGACCACCACGCCCGCACCGACACCCTCCGACGCGCCACCACCGGCACCCGCCGACCACTAACCTGACACCCACACCCGGGTGAGGAGTCTCACCAAGCACCCCTGGGGAGATTCAGAGAGCGCCATCAGAGGAACTCGCAGCGGCACGGTTCGGAGAGGTCCGGACGCTGCTTGCGGCAGGCAGGACCCTGGAGCCGACAGCAGGCGACGAGAGCCGCGTGATCGAGCGGGCGCTCGACAAGCGAGCTCCCTTCCACCGACAGAGGAACGGCGTCGCGGACGCGCTCCTGATCGAGATGTACCGCTCAGCTAGGGCGTGTCTCCTATATGCGTGACCAGGTGATGCAGGCGGCCAGGACGACAGCGGCGCGGTAGGTGATGGCGAGCTTGTCGTAGCGGGTGGCCAGGCCGCGCCATTGCTTGGTCAGGGCGAAGTGGCGTTCGACGACGTTGCGGCGCCGGTAGGCGGTGGTGTCCAGGCCGCGGGGTCGCCCGCCGCGGTGGCCGCGTCGTTTGCGGGCCGCGATCTCGTCGGACTTCTCGGGGATGACGACCTTGATGCCGCGGGCGTGCAGTGCCCGGCGGTAGGTGC
>JADLKP010000344.1 GCA_016838945.1 Methanobrevibacter sp. | reverse complement strand
CTATAAATTAATATTTTATTAATGTTTTGAAAATTAGTTAATCAATTTTCAAATTTAATTTTAATTAATTTTAATTAATTTTAATTAATTATTTTGTTGATGATTTTTATGGATTTGAAAATAAGATGGCCAACAGTTGTTATAATAATTGCTTTATTGATCATTAGCCTGTATGCTTTAACTGAAGTTAATTACTATTCATATAAGAATGTTGCCGAATCAAAGGATATTAATGCATCTGTAGTTATCATTCCCTCCATTGGAGTTTTTGAGAAAATCAACAATGTTTCCATTTCTCAAGGGGTATTCATAGATTATATTTCCAATATTCCGACTAAGGGAGATGTCATTCTATATGGTCATAGGACATTGCAGGGGTCTCCATTTTTACGATTGGATGCCCTTAAGAAGGGGGATGTAATAACTTTGGAATGGCCAGGAATCGGTGAGGTAAATTATACAGTCAAGAAATCTGAAATCATCTCACCAACCAATTCATTGGTTCTAAATGAAAGCCATAAGACTGGAGACATTCATAATCAGGAGTTGATTCTGGTTACTTGTCATCCTATAGGTTCAACAGCCCAAAGGCTTATTGTAACTGCAGAATTGAATTCTGTCAGTCCAATTAATGAAACAGCCCTTGAAGAGAACCCTCAAGCCCATTGGGCATGGATCATAAGCTTTGGATTTTTAGCATTCGGTTTGATTGTAGCTTATTTCTCTCCAGTTGATGAAAGGAAAATCATTTTGGCTGTGGTTATAGCAATAACAATAGTTCTGATTTATTTCTCCATTTTCCCAGCATCCTCACAGATATGGGCAGATAAATTAGGATGGTTAAATGGTTTGATGGGAGTAAGTTAGACTAAAATTAGTTTAATGCATTTTAATAAATTTTTATTTTGAGGTATTTTATGGACACTAAAGAAAAATATTTTTCTAATATTTCAACTAGGGAAAGGGCAATATTTGAAGGAGCCATTAGTATGGGAGCCCTATTCCATCAATTTGTAGGAACTCCTTTCAATAAAACCAATGTTCCAAGTCTGGAAAAGGCTATGGAGGAATCCTTCGCTTTACAGCCTTGCATTGATAAGGTAGAGGTTTCCATTGATTTGGATAGATTGGATCAGGCTATGACTGAATTTGAATACACTTCTCTTACTGGAGATATGTTGGACGTTAAGATCTATTCTAAAGTGGACGATGCTTTAGCTGTTATTAGAATCAAATTCATTGAAGAGCTCAATTATCCTTTAATGTTTGTTGAAGAGATAATTGGGTAATTATTTTCTTTTATTTTTTATTATTCTATTTTTTTAAGTTTTTTTCATTGTTCTATTTCTTTTTTTATTTTTTTGATTATTCTATTTTTTGTATAGTTCTTTCATCATTCTATTTTTTTATAATTCTGTTTTTTAAAATTCGTTTTCTTTGTTA
>JADLKP010000343.1 GCA_016838945.1 Methanobrevibacter sp. | reverse complement strand
ATCTTACAGTTGCTTATAGCTTCATTTTCTTGAATGTTTTTCGTTGTTAATCGTTTCTTCAAATTACCGCCAACGTTTGACAATATGGACAGTAAGGGATTGCGGGCGATTTCCTATCAGGTTACACGAAAAGTTGGAGCGGGCTACAACCATTCGCATACCACTGAAACCCTTATTGGCTATATTGTGTGTTGTGTGCTGGCTATTTTTCATCAGAATCTATTATTTCAACCTCTTCAAGATTTTCTTTATTCAATTTAGTCATATTCTCTGCAATAATAATAGCACTACTCATTGTATTCCAATTTATTTTTTCAAAGAATCTTTTCTCAGAAAATCTCTCAATTAGTTCATTATTAAAAGAATCAACCCATTCAAAATATTCCCAACCTTTTCGAGAAAGAAAGCTTTTCGCTTTAAATCTGACAGTAGTATGAATATTGATTTGTAATTCCGAGAACTCTCGATGATTTTTATGATTCAAATAGAATTTTTCGAATGAATATGGCAATACAGTTCCCATTCCTTGAAAATCAATAGAAAACTTAATTTTAAGACGAGATGTTTCAATCAATAATTCATTTTCTAATGGTTTTGATACTTTTGAATTCTTTGGTAATACCAAGTCAAATTGCTCAAATTTGTATCCTTGACGATATGATGCAACAACTTTTCCAACATTCTTTTCATTTTTAAGAGTATCAGCAACAAAAGCATCTCTTTGCTCCATTGGTTTTGAAAATAGTTCAAGAAATCTGTTATCCAATAAAACAGTTGGTATATCTCGTCGATTTAATTCTTGAAGTCTTTTTTTGTCATGACGAGAATTATTAAAATATGAGCTTAAATGAAGAGAAAGTTGTTTAAGAATAAAATACTCAGTTGCTTCAATTATTAATTTATAACTTTTCGGTTTTGAAAAAATAGTATTGCCACGCTCATCCCTTTTAAATCTTAAAGAAAAAGGTTCAGCGTCCCATATTTTTTTAATGCAGGATTTTCATTAAAGGCACATTTTAAATCTTCGCTTAATTCTTCAGAATATTTGTAACGAGGTACGTCAACAACATTGTTATTCTTTGAATTGTATATAATAAAGCCTCGAATGTCCGTAATTGAGGTTTTGAGTTTAATAATCTTAAACACAAAATAAGAAAATCCAATTAGAAGAAGTATGCACCCAAAGATAATTCCATACCATTTACTCAAATCAACAATACCATTCAGACCATTAGATATCAGCTCAATACTCAGTCCAATTATTATTGCAATAAGTATTAGTTCAAATAAACTAATTTTCTCATTTATCAGCTTTTTAATTATCATAGTGGTTGTCTTTTTTTAGCTTGCACACAACGGACGGAGGATTTGCGAGGTTGCGGGGGGGGGGGATATCCACTATCCCTTGTAATCTCGCAAATCCTGTGTTCTACGATGTCGCCGTTAGGCGAGGA
>JADLKP010000053.1 GCA_016838945.1 Methanobrevibacter sp. | reverse complement strand
AAAATTAAAAATTGTTATTACTTATAAAGTTTTCTATTTAATTCTTAAACGAATGTTTATATTATATTTTAAATAAAGTAATATCTGTATACCAAATAGCTGGCTATTGCAAAAATTTTGCTCTATAGCTTACTCACTAAAAACCGAAATGGTTTTTTGTTGAGTGGTATATTAACTCTATTTATTTAGGAGGGAAAAAATTGGCAAAGTTTGATGATAAAGTCGATTTATACGACGACAGAGGTTCATTAGTAGAATCTGATGTACCAATCGAAGCTCTAAGTCCGTTACGTAACCCTGCTATTAAGAACATTATTAGCGGTGTTAAAAGAACTGTAGCTGTAAACTTAGAAGGAATCGAAAAATCTTTAAAAACTGCTTCCGTCGGTGGAGCTAAATCTAAAATCTTAGGTAGAGAAATGGATCTTGACATCGTAGCTCAAGCTGATTCCATTAACGCTACTATGAAGGAAATGCTTCAAGTAAATGAAGACGATGATACTAAATGTGAAGTACTCTCTGGTGGAAAAAGAATTTTAGTTCAAATTCCAACTATCAGATTAGACTCTTCCGCAGAATATTCCGTAGCAACCTTAGCTACTGCAACTGCATTAACTCAAGCTATTATCAAAGAGTTTGACGTAAACATGTACGATGCAAACATGGTAAAAGCTGCTGTTTTAGGAAGATACCCACAATCTGTAGAGTACATGGGTTCTAACTTAAAAACCATGTTAGATATCCCACAAAAATTAGAAGGTCCTGGTTACTCCTTAAGAAACATTAAAGCAAACGACTTCGTAGCTGCTACCTTGAAAAATACATTACAATCAACTGCACTCGCAAGTATTTTCGAACAAACTGCAATGTTTGAAATGGGTGACGCAGTAGGTGCTTACGAAAGAATGCATTTATTAGGTTTAGCTTACCAAGGTTTAAACGCTGACAATATGGTATTAGGTCTCGTACAAGACAACGCAAAAGAAGGAACTGTAGGTTCTATCGTACAAGACACAATTGCTAAAGCTGAAGCAGATGGTGTAATCGCTGTAGAAAAAGAATTAACTGGATACAACATGTATGCAACTAGTGACGCAGCTAAATGGAACGCATATGCTGCTGCTGGATGTACTGCTGCTATTATGGTTAACGTCGGTGCAGCAAGAGCTGCTCAAGGTATTCCATCAACTATTCTTTACTTCAACGACAATATCGAATTCGCTACCGGTTTACCTGGTATTGACTTCGGTAGAGCTGAAGGGGTAGCTGTAGGATTCTCTTTCTTCTCTCACTCTATCTATGGTGGAGGAGGTCCTGGTTTATTCAACGGTAACCACGTAGTAACTAGACACAGTAAAGGATTTACTATCCCTTGTGTAGCTGCAGGTATGGCATTAGATGCTGGTACCCAACTCTTCTCTCCAGAAGCAACTTCTGGATTAATTAAAGAAGTATACAGTGAGATTGACGAATTCAGAGAACCACTCAAATATGTTGCTTTAGCAGCTGCTGAGATTAAAGGTGACATCTAATTATCGAATTAATTTTTGTTAATTAAAATCTAATTTAAAATTCACATTAACATAAATATTTAAATCATTCGGATTTGAATAATGAGGTTAAAATAATGGATATTGAAATATTTCCACACAGAATTTTAGGTACAGACACAACTGAAAAGGTATTGAATGATATTGAATCTTTAGATTCAGTTAAAAGAACTGTCATTCAAGGTCCAAGACTTCCACCTCAAGATGAAATTGACCGTATTTATGGCGATCGCAGAATCATCGTAGTAAATGGTGAGGAAGTTGAATTGAAAGTTAAGACTGGCAGAATTTTTGTAGAATTATATGATGAATCTGGTATTGAAGAAATCAGATCAATATGTGATGAACACATTGATACTGGATTTGATATTAATACTAGCAAATCCCAATACATCAGAAAACAAAGAACTGTTACTGATGGACTGAAATATGGTGAAAATACAGAAATTCCTGATGAATTGGTAGGTATCGCAGATACCCGTTCTAAATTTAAGGATCATGTCTCTATTCTAAAAAGAGATACATTGGAATAAGCAAATATCTAGGTTATTGATAATATGATTGGAAGATGCACACATCTTGTAGACTGTAGGGAAACAAGAGGTCTTGGTGAAGGAGGAGGAATTGCTCAAAGAGGAACTTTCGCAGAATGTGGAAGTGATGTTTTGGCAGTTGCCATGTCTCCAGGTCGTAGACACATTACCAAACCTGTTTGTGAAATAACCTTTGGTTTACGTGAAGCGAACCTATTAACCAGTACCATGATATTGGATGCAGGTAGTGGTGTTCCACATGATGCTCCTGCCGGTGGTGCAGGAAATGCTTTTGGATTAACCGATAAAGAGGTTGAACAAATGCAAAAGTTTAAGGTTATAGTGGTTCATTTAGGTGGTGTAAGAAATCATATTACATATAAGGCAAGATTAATCTTGCGTAACGTTAACAAACCTTGTGTAATTATTTGTGAATATCCTGTAGACTTTGAAGATTTTGCAAAAATCGGTGTCAAAACCGCAAAGGTCATGCCTGAAGAGGTAAAAACAGAAGGTAAAATCATGAACATAGTATCAGGTGTTATTAGGGGACAAACAGTGTCTCAAGAAAAATTAGATGAGATTATTAGAAAAGTTAGATTAACATTAGGAGATGCATAATTATGGCACAATATTATCCAGGAACTTCTCAGGTAGCTGAAAACAGAAGAAAATACACTAACCCAGATGTTGAGTTAGAAGTTTTAAGAGAAATATCTGATGAAGATGTAGTAAAATTATTAGGTCACAGAGCTCCAGGTGAAGAATACAAATCAGTACACCCACCTCTCGACGAACTCGATGAACCTGATGACATTATTAGAGAAATTGTAGAACCTATTGACGGTGCAAAAGCAGGGGACAGAGTAAGATACATCCAATTTGTAGACTCCATGTACTTTGCTCCAGCTCAACCATTCTTAAGAGCTAGATCCTACGTATACAGATACAGAGGTATCGATACCGGTACTTTATCCGGTAGACAAATTATCGAAGCTCGTGAAAGAGACTTAGAAAGAATTTCCAAAGAAATCTTAGAAAATGAATACTTCGATACCGCACGTACTGGAATCAGAGGTTCTGGTGTACACGGTCACTCTTTAAGACTCGATGAAAACGGTTTAATGTTCGACATGTTAAGAAGACAAGTACTCAACAAAGAAACCGGTAACGTAGAAATGGTAAAAGACCAAATTGGTCACGAATTAGATGAACCTGTTGTATTAGGTGAACCATTAGATGAAGAAACTCTCAGAGCTAAAACCACAATCTACAGATGTGATGGTGAAGCTTATAAAGATGACGAAGACGCTGTAACTGTCTTAAGACAAATACACGTCACTAGATCTCAATTTGGTTACAACCCAGAATATTAAGGAGGTTTATTAAAATGGCTGATAAAAAATTCTTAGATGCAATGACTAAAAAGTTCAAAGAAGCTCCAGAAGAAAAAACTACTACCTTCTATAATATGGGCGGTTGGACTCAATCTGAAAGAAAAACTGAATTTGTAAACGAAGGTAAAGCAATTGCTGAGGCAAGAGGAATCCCAATGTACAACCCTGACATTGGTAACCCACTCGGTCAAAGAGCTTTAATGTCCTACCAATTATCCGGTACTGACACCTTCGTAGAAGGAGACGATTTACACTTTATAAACAACGCAGCAATGCAACAAGCTTGGGACGATATCAGAAAAACTGTAATCGTAGGATTAAACACTGCTCACAACGTACTCGAAAAAAGGTTAGGTATGGAAGTAACTCCTGAAACCATTACCAACTACTTAGAAGTTGTAAACCACGCTATGCCTGGTGCAGCTGTAGTACAAGAACACATGGTAGAAACTAATCCATTATTAGTAGATGACTCCTACGTAAAAGTATTTACTGGTGACGACGACTTAGCAGCAGAAATTGACCCTGCATTTGTATTAGACATCAACAAAGAGTTCCCAGAAGAACAAGCTGAAGCTTTAAAAGCTGAAGTTGGCGGAGCTATTTGGCAAATTGTAAGAGTTCCATCTGTTGTAGGTAGAGTCTGTGATGGTGGTACCACTTCCAGATGGTCTGCTATGCAAATTGGTATGTCCATGATTTCCGCATATGGACAATGTGCAGGTGAAGGTGCTACTGGTGACTTCGCTTACGCATCCAAACACGCAGAAGTAATTGGTATGGGTACTTACTTACCAATCAGAAGAGCAAGAGCAGGTAACGAACTCGGTGGTGTACCATTCGGATTTATGGCAGATATCTGTCAAGCATCCAGAGTAACTGACGACCCTGTAGAATCCTCATTAGAAGTAGTAGCTTTAGGTGCTGCTTTATATGACCAAATTTGGTTAGGATCTTACATGTCTGGTGGTGTAGGATTTACTCAATATGCTACCGCAGCATACACCGATAACGTATTAGACGACTTCTCTTACTTCGGTAAAGATTACGTAGAAGACAAATACGGAGACTTATGTTCCGCACCTAACAACATGGACACTGTTCTTGATGTAGGTTCTGAAGTAGCATTCTACTCACTTGAACAATACGAAGAATACCCAGCTTTACTTGAAACCCACTTCGGTGGTTCTCAAAGAGCTGCTGTTATATCTGCAGCTGCAGGTATTTCCACTGCATTCGCAACTGGTAATGCACAAACTGGTTTATCTGGATGGTACTTAGCACAATACTTACACAAAGAACAACATTCCAGATTAGGATTCTACGGTTACGACTTGCAAGATCAATGTGGTGCAGCTAACGTATTCGCTATCAGAAACGACGAAGGTTTACCACTTGAATTAAGAGGACCTAACTATCCTAACTATGCAATGAATGTAGGTCACCAAGGTGAATATGCAGGTATCGCACAAGCACCTCACAGTGCTCGTGGAGACGCATTTGCAGTTAACCCTCTCGTAAAAATTGCATTTGCTGACAAGAACTTGCCATTCGACTTCACTAAAGTCAGAGCAGAATTTGCTAAAGGTGCTTTAAGAGAATTCGAACCTGCAGGTGAAAGATCTATCATCATTCCAGCAAAATAAGTTTGGTGTAAACGGGAAATTTAATAAATAAGGTTTTTTACTTGGGATGTGTTTTCACATCCCTCTGTTTTACCTTATTTATTTTTTTCAAAAAAATATTTGTTTGTATAAATTAGAATGGATTTTTTATCAAATAATTTTGAAAATAATGAGTTACGATTTATTGTTGAAAATTATATGAATTATAAAATTTGATACAAAATTTTCTTAAGTAAAATTGAGTTAATATCAATTAATTTTGATAAAAGGCTTGATTTCTTAGGCAATGCTAAAAATAATTGATAAAAATGAGTTTTATTTAGTAAAACTTATATATGTTGTTTTAAAAAAAATATAGAATATAGGCAGTAAACTGTCTGTAAATTAATTAATTTTAAGTTTATTTTAATTAAAGTAAACTTGAAAAAATCATTGGTTTATCTTTTTAATTATTCAGGTTTAATTATTAAGATTTTTAGATTTATTCATCAAATATTTCATTCTTAACACTTTAAGGATTTAATCTAGCTAGATTAAAAGCTGAGTGGTTTCTTCATTGGCTTATTTGATTTATAAAATCTTTGTTTAAGTTTTGAAGTATAATCATAAAGTATAAAATCATTTAGGTTTCTAAAAATGGTCTAAATTTTTGGTTTAGTCCATTATTTAGCCCATTTTTATTTTATCTTTATGGTTTTATATTTGAGCAGAATATGTCTAATTGTGATTAAAAAAGGAAATTTTAATCACAGTAATAATTTA
Source organism: Methanobrevibacter sp. (assembly GCA_016838945.1). GTDB lineage: Archaea > Methanobacteriota > Methanobacteria > Methanobacteriales > Methanobacteriaceae > Methanobrevibacter. Next base: position 5,237 of record JADLKP010000053.1, on the reverse strand, counting down.
TTAAATAATTTAAATTTAATAAAATTTAAGGAGGAAAGAAAAATATGGACCCTATTACATTAGGTGTAGTCGCATTAATGGGTGCAGCAGCAACCATTGCTGGTGCTGCAGAGGACTTAGAGTCTGACATCGGTTCACAAAGTAACCCTAACTCACAAGTTCAACTTGCTCCACAAATGGGACATTTACACCGTATGATCAATAAGGCAGCTTCTGGTGAACCAGTAGCATATGGATGCTGGTGTGGTATCGCTGGTGGTATCGCAGCTCTTGCAATGGGTATGGGCATTATTCCTATAGTCGCAATTGCAATGGGTTCTACTGTTGCTGCATTTGTTCACGCAATTTATACAGTCACATCACACATGGGAAGGATTGTTGGTCAATCTCAATTTGAACAACCATTATTTATGGATGTATTAACCCAATCCTTAGGCCCTATCGCAGCTCATGGTTTTATAGCTAGTTTCGGTATTGTAGGAATCGCTTACTTAATGACCCTTCCATTAAATGGACTTGGACACCCATTCCCATTACCATTACTCGCTGTACTATGGGGAATTACTATTGGTGCAATCGGTTCATCCACAGGGGATGTACATTACGGTGCAGAAAGCGAATACCAAAAATTCGATTACGGTGGAGGTACTCCTGTAGCTATTCAAGGGGATATCGTAACCAAAGCTCCTCTTGGTGCTAAAAACTCTATCGATGTAGGTAACTTCTGTGCTAAATATGGTGGACCATTAACCGGTTTCTGTTTCGGACTTATTGTTTTCGTAAGCTTCTGGATTACTGTTGTATTCGGAGCTATTGGAGGACAAATTGTAGGTCTTATCATCGTTATCTTATTAATCGCTGGTAACTACTTACTTGAAAAGTCTGCAAGAGCAAAATTCGGACCATATGAGGAATAAGGAGGTTACATTATGGATCTTATTATATTTATTATATGTGTTGTAATTGCAGGTATTATTATGGGTGGAGGTGTACACTTCATTCCTGTAGGTGGTGCTCCTGCAGCTATGGCTACCGCTACCGGTGTAGGAACTGGTACCGCAATGTTAGCAGCTGGTGCAGGTTTAACTGGACTCATTACCGCAGCTTCTATGACCGGACAACCAGTATGGTTGATCATCTTAGCAGGTGCAGTCGGTTCCATGTTAATGATGGGTATCACCATGCTTATTGGTAACTTTATTTATATTTATGGTGTTGGTGTAGTACCAGCATCTGGTAAAGCTACAGTTGACCCAATCACTGGTTGGAACCAAGAAAAATATAAAACTCCTGGTACTGAAGGACACGGTATTCCTACTGTATGTTACATAAGTGGTATCATCGGTGGTTTACTTGGTGGTGCTGGTGGTGGATTAGTCTACTGGGCTATTAACGAATTCGCAACCGCTAACATGACTGGATTTGACGCTACTGTTATTGCAGGATTAGCTGCTATCTTATCTGTAGGTATGTTCTTCATCAACTCCGTAACTGCTTCCTATAACATTGGAGGTACTATTGAAGGATTTGTTGACCCTAAATTCAAAAGACTTCCTACTGGAATTTTAGCTTGTGCTATCGTATCTCTTGTAGCTGCAATCTTCATGGTTTTAATGATTGGAGGTATTTAAGATGTCTGCTGGAGGAAGTGGAGCACCTGCAGAAGGTGCTGTAGATGCTAATATGATGTTAGCAATTGGTATTATCGGTGGATTACTCGGTATTTACTTATCTGGTATTAACCCTATTATTGGACCTGTTATAAGCTGTCTTGGTGCAGTTTGTGCAATCCTTTGGGGTGTAATTGCAATCCGTAGTGTAGCAAGTTATGGTTTAGGTACTGGTGTGCCTTCTATCGGTTACATGTCATTAGGTATTGGTGTAATCGGTGCTTTAGCTGGTGTAGGTATTATCGCAGCTTTTAACTTAACTGGATTAGAAATTGCTGGACCTATTCTTGCATTGATCTTTGCAATGCTTATTGGATTAATTGTTGCTATTGTAGCTAAAAAAATTGTTGGTATGAAAATTCCTGTTATGGAAAGATGCACTGCTGAAATTGCAGGTGCTGCAGCATTATCTGTTTTAGGATTCTCTTCTGCTATTGCAGGCGGATACTCAATTGACTTAATTTTATCTGCTGTAATTGCTCCTGGATTTATTGCTATCTTTTACATATTATGTACTATGGCTATCCAACACCCATTCAACGCATGTTTAGGACCAAACGAAGACCAAGTAAGAACTCTAAAATGTGGTGCTTCCACTGCATTCTTAACTATGATTATTACTGGTATTCTTGCTATTTCCGCTGGAGGATACGCATGGTTTGCAATTTTAATTGTCGGACTTATCGGTTGGTACATCTCATTTAAGATGTTTGTTAATGCTTCCTGTGAAGCAGCTGCATCTGTTAAATGGGCTGGTTTATGGCCAAAAGTTGAGGAATAAGGAGGTTGTTATAGATGGTATTACCTTTAATACAATTTATTCCTGAATTAAATTTAAATCTTGACCCAGAATCCGGTATTCTTGGAGCTGGTGGTGGAGATTTAATTATTTTATCTATGGATGAAATTAACGGAGAAATCGCAAAAGTCGAAGCAGCTGCTGATGAATTAATGAATTCCTTAGATCCTAACTCTGCTCCATTAGGTTCCTTCCCAGGAAGAGAAGGTAACTATGTCATTGCAGGTAAATTAACCAACATGGTATATGGATTTGTTATAGGAATGTTCCTTATTATGGCAGCTATGCCTATATTAACAGCTATGGGGGTTTTATAGATGGCTGACAAAAAACCTGCTGCTGATAATTGGCCTGTTGTAAGTGGAGACTACATTGTAGGAGACCCAGAAAGTCCTGTTGCTGTAACAACTTTAGCTTCTCACAATGAAGACATCCCAGCTGCTGCTGGAGCAGCAATTGCTGGTCCTTGTAAAACTGAAAACTTAGGTATTGAAAAGGTTGTAGCAAACATCATTTCAAACCCAAACATCAGATTCTTAATCTTATGTGGTGCAGAAGTGCAAGGTCACATTACAGGTCAAAGTTTCAAAGCATTACACGAAAATGGTTGCGACCCTGAAAAGAAAAAAATTACTGGAGCTACCGGTGCTATTCCTTTCGTAGAAAACATTCCAATGGAAGGTGTAGAAAGGTTCCAAAATCAATTAGAACTCGTTGACATGATTGACAACGAAGACGGTGGAGCAATCACTGCAAAAGTAAAAGAATGTATCGAAAAAGATCCTGGTGCTTTTGAAGAAGATGCTATGGTTATTGAAGTATCTGAAGGAGATGACGATGAAGACGATGGTGAAGAAATTCGTCCTATTTCCCCAGAAACTGCATTACTTGAAGCAAGAATAAGAAATATTGATACTCAAATCAAATTAGTTGGTGCTGTACAAAGAAATATGGCAGGTAACTACTCAGGTAAAGTCCAAGGTATTATGATTGGATTAGTATTTACTTTAGTAATCGGTTTCTTATTATTAATGGCACCATTTATGGGAGTATAACTGGAGGTTTTATAAATGGTTAAATTTTCAAACAAACCAAATACTCGTGGTATTAGAAATGCTTCTAGTGATGTAGAATACCGTGCTAAGCTCTTAGGTAGAGAAGGAAGATTATTCGCTGGCGTAATCAGCACCAGATTTTCTGGAATAGCTATCGGTATTGGAATTGCTCTTTGTTTAGCTGTTGTTATTCCATACTTAGCTAAATTATGTGGATTATAGAGGTGTTATAAATGTCTGAAGAACAATCAGTACCTCAAATTATTGTATCTACCGACGATATGTCAGCTGCAACTCAAAAATTAGATGAAGCTGAAGAAAAAGTAGAATTTGCTGTTGGGGAATACTTCCAACGTTTAGGTCAACAAAACGGTAGAGATATTGGTATTTTATATGGTATAATTTTAGGTCTTGTAATTTTAATAGTATCCATTGAATTTGGAGTAGTAAGTGCAATGAGTACTATTATGGCAGGATTAATCTAAATTGGAGGATTATAAATGTTTAGATTTGATAAAGAACAACTCGTCGTAGATATTGCTGGAGTAAAAATGGGAGGACAACCTGGAGAATACCCTACCGTTTTAGCAGGAACTATCTTTTACGGCGGACACAAAATTATTAGTGATGAAAAAGCAGGAGACTTTGATAAAGACGCTGCTGAAGGATTAATTAAAACTATGGAAGAAATGTCTGACGTAACCGGAAACCCTTGTGTTGTACAAACTTTCGGTGCTACTGCAGATGCTATGGTTAAATACTTAGAATTCGTAGGAGACGTTTGTGACAAACCTTTCCTCATTGACTCCACTGCTGCAGCTGCAAAAATTGCAGGTGTAGAATACGTACAAGAAGTAGGATTAGCTGAAAGAGCAGTATACAACTCCTTAAGTATGGCTGCTGAACCTGGCGAAATCGAAGCTGTAGCTAACTCTGACATCGATGCATCCATTCTCTTAGGTTTCAACCCAATGACTCCTGGTGTAGCAGGTAAACTCGAAATCTGGGAAACTGGTGGATCTGTAATCGATGAAGGTATTCTCGAAATGGCAGAAAGATGTGGAATTACTAAACCATGGATGGACGTAGCAGTAACTCCTTTAGGTCAAGGTGCAGGTCCTGCAGTAAGAACTTCCTACGCTGTTAAAGCTAAATGGGGATACCCTGTAGGTTCTGGTATTCACAACGTACCTTCCGCATGGGACTGGTTAAGAGGATACAAAAAAGAACACAAAGAAGCATGGCCTGTTTGTGATATCGGTTCTAACATCGTACAACAAATGGCTGGTGGAGACTTCGTACTTTTCGGACCTATCGAAAACGCAAGACTCGCATTCCCTGCTTGTGGTATGGCAGATATTATGATTGCTGAAGCTGCAAAAGATATCGGTACCGAACCTGTAGAAGACCATCCATTGTTCAAATTATTATAATTTGAAAGGGTCCGAGATTAGATGATTCATTCATCTAATCTTCTTCAAATTATAATTTTTTCTATTTTTAACTTATTTTAACAATTTTCTCATTTTACTAATTTTTTCAATTTCTAATAAACTAATTTTAAGATTTCACTTGCTGTTTTTTTAACAATTTTAATGATTATTCACATTAACTCCATTTAATAATTATCAAAATTATTTAATAAATTATCAAAATTATTTAATAAAATTTATATTATTTAATGGAAATATTATATAATATATTAAGAATATG
>JADLKP010000052.1 GCA_016838945.1 Methanobrevibacter sp. | reverse complement strand
TTTTTAAAATAGTATTTTTTATTATAAAATAAAAATAATAAAAAAAGAAAAGAATTTAAAAATAATTAAATATTTTTAAATTTCAATAATTGTTTTTTTAGCATCTATGACTTGATATTGGATATTGGTGTCATCCAAGTCTTTGCTGATGTTTTTGCTCATGTCTCCAATTGAAAGAATCAATACATTGAGTCCTTTTCTTACAGCAGATTGAGCCGCTTCGCTTACTCCATATTCAATATCTATTGGAATATCCAAAGCATTAGCCACTACATGGGAAGTGGTACCGATAGCTGCTACCTTATCAATGGAACTTAATCCATAATTTTCGTATTTGCTTTCATAGATATCTTTAACAAGGTCCATGTCTACAGCTCTTGATCCTCCCTGTTTGATTGGAGGTAAGGTAACAATCAATATTCTGCTTTCTTTTATTTCTATAGTTCCCTTAAGGTTTGTTAAAGCAACATCAAATCCTTTTTTGGTATCCAATATCACATCAGCATATGCATCGGTTTGAGCATTGATTGAAGCATATAATCTGCCGTCTTCCATATATAATCCTACTTCGTCACCTTCCTTCAAGTCTTCTTTTGCGATTGCAGGCCAAGTGGACTTATAATATGTCATGGTTTCAAGAACACTGTCGGAATACTTTCTTAAGGTAATGGCATCTTTTTTGACTTTATTGATTCCTTTTTGAGTAATCTTATATGGTGCTCTACCATCTTTTGAAGTAATGTATCCAAGTTCAGTCAATGTTTTGATATTTTCAGAAACCGCTTGAATGGTTATTCCTAAACGTTCAGCCAAATCCTTTTGCTTAAGGTTTGGTTCTTGCTTAGAGATTTCTCCTAAAATTTGAAAGTGAGTCAATGCTCCTCTTTTTTGTAATATCTCCATAATAATCACTTTTTGCTTTTATTTGTAAAAGATAATTTTTATAGTTATTTTTTTATATGTACTTTATATTATATAAAGTTTATTTTACTTTTTTATAAAGTACATTTGATAGTGGGGAAAATTTTTAAAATGAGCTTATTATTCATTAAATATGGTTTAATAGGAACTATTGTAGATTTAATAAAAAATAGTGTGTGGGGTTTTATGTTTTATTTTATTAAAAACAGTTTGAGCTATAGATAAAATAGCTTTTATAAAAAATAGCAATTTGAAAAATAAAAAAAGATTTGGACTAATTGTCAATAGCTAATCTTCCTTCTAATTTTTCATTCATGAGACTTAAGAATTCATCTCTTTTTTCTTTAGGTATATATGCTCCACAAGCCACATCGTGACCTCCGCCGTTTCCACCTAAGCTTTGAGCCACTTCCCTTATTATTGAACCGAAATGCACTCCATCGTAAGCTAAAAGCTTAGAGCAACGGAGTGAAATCTTCAAATCATCATTTTCATCGCTTACTTGTGTAAATGCAATGATAGGTTTTCTCCAATCACCTTGAGAAAGAGCCATTCCTGCAATTGTGCCTACAACATTGCTTCTGATTCCCTCTCCATCAAAGTATTGGATATTATCCTTTTGGACAATGGAGCTTCCTGCCTTTTCTATATTCACTCTCAAACAATATCTGTGCGCTCTTGAGATTTCATCAAGCTCATCAAGGACAAGTGCCCTATCGCTTTCAATATCTATAGAAACGTTATCGTCATTTAAGATCTCGTTTCTAATAATGGTTAATTCCAATAGCTTCAATGCTACTTCTGCCCTATCATTTCTTACACATGCATTCATTGCTGTTGAAAATTCAGAGGCATCCCTTAGGAATGTGTATTTTTCCTCATTTACAAACTCATAGCTTTCTCCCATAACCAATTTTGGAGCATGAATTGCATAATTGCTTGGAATCACTCTTGTAATCATGCCGATTAATTCCTTGATCAATTTGAATTTGTCCTTTTGATTCAAGTCACAGGCTCTGATTGATGTGTCGGTTACTGGGTTTCTGGTATTTATGCCAAGTCTTTTAAGCAAGTCCAATGCCCTGTTCTGGTCATTTGTGATGTCCAATTTAACGTCACTGAAATAGGATAATGCAACGAATAAGGGTCTTGACTGTCTGCCGTACAGTGACAAGTCATTTTCAACCACATTAACCAATCCTTCCTCTTTCGCATCCTTAAGGATTGTTCTGTTCAATCCTTCCAACTTTCCAGTCTTGCCGTTTTGAATATCTCCAATAGCTGCCAATATTCCAATCCAGCTTAAATCGGCAAATCCGAACTCTTTGGCGAGAAGGTAGCATAATCCTCCACCGCAGATTTCCTGTGAACCGTCTATTCCATAAAAAATAGGGTTTATTTCCAAATACTCATAGTCCACTGAATCGCAGTAGTCAATATCTCTAAGTGGCGGGTGATGGTCAAGGATAAGTATTTTGGAATCTTTGCTTGCATTCTTATCAACAGGCTGTCCGGATCCTAAATCTGAAAATATAGTTAATTCATGGTCTATCGGCACATCTTCCAATACATCAAGGTTAACGATTTCAATATCAAAGTCGGTTTTACCTATCTTTTTTAGGATGCTTGTCAAAATAGCTCCTGATGATATTCCGTCACAGTCAGTATGGCTATAAATTTTAATGTTTTCAGAGTTTTCTATAAGCTCCTTTGCCTGTTCGTATCTCTCTTTCATTTCTGGTGGTATCTGTTTTGTCATTTTAACGCCGTTTTTCCATTTGATAATATTTAACATATGGTTTTGATTATAAATTTTTAATCTTTTTTATCTTCTTCCTTTTTTTCCTTTTTTATTAGAAGACCTGTTTTCTTTTTTCATTTCTCTCATTTGCTTGATTGCATTTGATAAATTTATGAGAATTTCCTTTTTGCTTTCATCGCTGGTAATTATAACTCTTCCTGATTTATTATACCATTCTCCAGGATAAGCCTTATCCTCTTCAGCAAAATACTTGTATCTTAATTTCTGAGTAGCCTTTACGATTTCCTTTATTCTTGGTTCAGGAATGGCATATTCTTTAGATACTTTCCTACCTTCATTCAATGATTTTTCGCTATCTAAATAAATTGGCCAAATCATTACTTCCTTCATATTTTCACCTCACTCCTTTTTACTATAATTAGTTATGTTAGCATAATATTTAAAAATTATTTATTTTCAAAATTGTGAATTATCACTTAAGTGCATATGTTTTGGATGCAATCCTAGTATTCAACTCTTAGGATTTTATCCTTAATAATATTTTAATGAATTTTAAAATCAGCTTATATTTCAATCCATTCTTATTTCCTTTTTCCATCAATTTGATTTCTTTTAAAAATATTTCATTTTCCTCTTTGGAATTGTCTATCTCTAACCATAAGCTAATCCAATTGAGCAAATAAGGATTTAAAAACAGCTCTTTATTTTGAATATTATAATCATCACAAAGCTCACTGGACAATCTGTATGCCCTTAAGGAATCATCAACCAATCTAAAAGTGATATTCTTTGTAACTGATTTGTCTTCAACATCCAATCTCATGAAATAATTATAAACAACCTTATCGTTTAGGAACAATATTCCCTTTTTGCTTTTTAGATATGCTTCCAAGAGAAAGTTCAAATCCTCTGCAGAAATGCATTCGGGAAACTTGATATTGTTGTCCTTAATAAGTTCTGTCCTATAAATCTTAGTCCAGAATGACGGCAAAATCTTCAGGACAGCTATTTCATCCTCATTTTCTTCTTTAATGTCTTGGATGAATATTTCCTGATTGCTTCCCTTATCTATTGCCTTTCCATAAAAGAGATTGCTGATTATGTTTTTCCATAAGAATCCAACTAATCCCTTGAAATTTGGTCCATTTACCAAATCATCAAGATAATCATTGTATGGGCTTTCCAAACTGTCAATATAGGGTGTGTAGGATTTTCTAATGACATTTTCTTCTGGATAATGTCTCAAGTATCTTCCAAACGCTATATCGCAATCATACTCGTTAATCTTGTTGTATAATGTTTCACATGCATCCAAAGGATAGCTGTCATCTGAATCAATGAACATCAGATACTCTCCACTTGCATGATCCAATGCAATATTGCGGGGACCATATGCTCCACCCATATTCTCAATCAGATGGATTGATTTTATGGTCTCCTTGTTTGTCTGATCATTGATTCTTTCCTTGTAATCTTCAATAATCTGCTTTGTATTGTCAGTGGAACAGTCATTGGCTATGATTATTTCCAGATTTTCAATGCCTATGCTTTGATTGATTACAGAATCCAAAGTTGTAGGGAGATATTTCTCTCCATTGTAAACAGGTATGATTATGCTTATCTTGAATTGGCTTATTGAAATTCCTCCCCTTTGATTCTTATTATCGATAAAAATTATTTTCAAATGTTTTTATTTTTCCATTTAATTCTGATTGTTCAATTCCCTAAACATCAAGTCAATCATGTCTTTTACTGTATACCTTTCAGGATAAATATGATTGACACCATATTCGTCAAGAATATTTCCTGTAATCGGTCCAATAGCTACTGTAAGTGTGGAACTTGATAGCCTTTCAACCAACTTGTCCTTCTCGTCATCTTTTGTTATCTTGAACAGGTTCACTACAGTAAGTGGACTTGTGAATGTTATTCCATCTATCCTTTCATCTATGATTTCACAAATCAGATTTTCAATCTTTTCACTGTCTTCCGGAATCACTGACTTATAGCTTTCCGCCAAGATGACTTCGGCCCCCATGTTTTTGAGTTCTTCAGGTAAAATAGTCCTTGCAGAAAATGTACGAGGAACGCCAATAATTTTATTATTTAAGTCTATTCTTTTAAATTCTTCAATGAGGCCTTCAGCAGTATAATCTTTTGGTATGATATCTATATGGAGTCCTTTATTCATAGCAACTTCTGCAGTTTTTGTACCTATGGTTGCGATTTTGCAGTTGGAATTCAAGCTTTCAACAAAGTCTGGATAAAACTTGAAAATTGAATCGATTGAACTTACTGATGTAAATATCAACCAGTCCAATTCAGCGAATCTGCCCATCAAATACTTTAATGAATCGGTGTTTTCCAATTTCAATTCCAATGTAGGCACTATGACAGCTTCTCCTCCATAGTTTTCTATGAATTCCTTTGCAGCTTTGGATCTTTCTTCAGGTCTTGTAACAGCTATTCTCTTTACCATTTTTACACATCTTAAAATTATGATTATTATTGTATTACTGATTAATTTATTTTATTATTGAATTTATTCATTGTTCTTTAAATTTATTTTTACTATTTGATTAGAAATTCTTTAAATAAAATTCATTTAATACTTATTTAAATTTATATAATACTTATTCTAAAATTATATATGTATAAAAATATGTATAAATTTTATCTTTAATTAAATTATATTTATTCGTGATATTAATGAAAATATTATTTTTAAACTTACCATATGAATTCAATATAAGCAGAGCAAGCAGATGGCCTGAAAAGACCAAGTCAGGCACTTTGTATTATCCTTACTGGTTGGCATACTGTGTTGGGGTGTGTGAAAAGCAAGGATATGAATGCAAATTGGTGGACTGCATTACAAAGGCATATTCAATTGAGGATACAATCGAAGAGGTAAAAGGATATGAGCCTGACTATATCATGGCTGAAATAACAACCCCTACCTGCGCCTATGATTATAAGGTAATAAATGCAATTAAGAAGGATTACCCTAAGGCTAAGATAATGATTGGAGGAACCCATGCTACCATTCTGCCTGATGCAGTGCTTAATGAGTGCTTAGGAATTGATTATATCCTTCGTCAGGAATATGACTATACTGTCGGTGAATTGATAGCTTCCGATGATGCATCAACCGTTAAAGGAGTTTCCTATAGGGTAAATTCTGATGGTGCGGATATTGCCGGATTAGATGATGCAAACCTATTGTCTGGTTCTATTGAGTTTGCTGTTGAACATACTGAAGATAGGGAACCTCTTGAAGATTTGGATAGTCTTCCTTATGTTTCCAAGGTTTACGAGAAGTATTTGAACTTTGATGATTATGCATATGCTTTTGCTCAAAAGCCTATGATTCAAATAGTCTCATCAAGAGGATGTCCGAACCAATGCAATTTCTGCAGCTATCCATCTACAATGGGTGGAAGGATTTATAGGACAAGATCTGTCTCTGATTTGGCAGATGAATTTGAATACATTCTAAAAGAGCTTCCAGAGATAAAGGAAATCTTCATTGAGGACGATACATTCACTGTAAATCAACCAAGGGTCATTGAGTTCTGTGATGAAATCATCAAAAGAGGATTGAAGCCGGTTTGGTCCTGCAATACAAGAGTTGACTTGACCTTTGAAACCATGAAGAAGATGAAGGATGCAGGTTGCAGATTGCTTGTTTGCGGTTATGAATCAGGCAATCAGGATGTGTTGGATGAAATCAAGAAGGGAATAACTCTTGAACAGTCAAAGGCCTTTGCAGAAAATGCAAGAAAGTTGGACATTAAGGTATTCGGTTGCTTTATGATAGGTCTTACAGGTGACAGTCTTCAAACAATCGATGAAACCTATAGGTTTGCCCAATCTGTCTATCCTGATATGTGCTTCTTCCAACAGGCTGTGCCATTTCCAGGAACTGGATTTTATGAGTGGGCAAAGGAAAATGGCTATTTGATTACAGAGGATTACTCCAAATGGTTGAATGATGACGGTTACTTGAATTGTCTTGTGGATTACCCTTATGCAGACCATAATGAGATAGAGAAGTTGAGAGACAATTTGATGAGCAAATACTATTTCTCATTCGCCTACATCGTTAAGACTTTCTTGGCAAATCTTGATTGGGTGGAATTCAAACGTGTAATGCGTGGAGGAACCCAATATATAACATTCAGGGTAAAAAAAGCTTTAAACAGATCTAATAATCTAGATTAGTTTTTTTATTCTATTTTTTTATCCTATTTTATTATCTTATTTTCTTGTTCTATTTTTTACTTCTTTTTTAATAATTCTTTATTTTCTTAATTCCAATTCCATTTTTTTAATTTTTTAATTAGTTTCATACCATTAAAACAATTATTTTCAAAATCAGGAATTATATTTTTAAAAAATTTTAAGAAAAAATAGTTTAATTTTGTTAATAAAAAAAGATAAAAGTACTTATCACAATTTGTGATAAGCTTTTTTAAATATTGTATCTAATTACTTATGCGTCAGAGTATGCTAAACCGACAGCTCTGTTGTAGAAGAAGGTTAAGTATACGGAACAAATTCCGTTGATGATTGCACCAATGACTCCAAGGAAACCATCGTTACCGAATATGCCTACGATTAAACCAACAATAATTGCAAGAACCACGAAAACAACAATGATTGCTAAGATTTTAACAATTCCTACTTTGGAAATGTCCTTAATGGCTTCACCAATGTTTAAAGCTGCACCTAAGCTTTCAGTTTCAGCTAATTTACATGCTGCCATCAAGAATGCTAATCCGAATACAATGAATAAGATAAGTCCTAGGATTGCAGCTAAGGTTTCCCATCTTGAAAGTATCATGATTATGATTATTGGAATGATGAAGTATACAATACCTAAAATAATGTATTTGATACCATTGACTATTTGTCTAACAATATCAACTTCAGGAGAGCCTTCATCTCTAGTAATACCGAATTTGATAACGTCTAACATATATCCTAGAATAAGTAAGTATATACAAAATGCAATAATGATTCCAATGATTCCTACGAATCCGAGTCCGCCTGCTGCAGCACCAGAAACTTCGTTTGCACTAATGAGTCCTACACCACTAAATACTAAGACTAAAGTCATAATAATACTGAGTACAATATAGATTAAAAGCGCTTTCATATTATTTAACGGATACTTGATAGCATCACTAATAATTTCGCCTATTTCCATAATAAACACCTCTTTTTTTAATTAAATTCACTCATAACACTATAAAGTATATTTGAGTTGCTATTAAATTTCTCTTTAATAATATTTAAATGTATTGAAAAATTTTTTATTTTAATGGCTTATTTTTTCTTTATTTCTCATTTTGAATATGATTTTTAATTAATTTTTAATTTATTCCCTTGTTATTCAAATTGAGATAATTCCAAAAAAAGTTTATAACTATTTTAGTTTTTTAATTAAAAAAATGCTTTTTTCTAATTAATACTAATTACAATCGTAAGTAATATGTTTTCAAGTTTTCAAAAAATAGTAGGTGGGAATTATTCAATTCCCTTAATTTTTATATAGTGTTCGGGGAATTATTCAATTCCCTTAATTTCCTTAAATACGTTTATGACATCACCGATTACAAGTATTGCTGGTGTGTTGATTTCCTTGTCAGCTATTGTTCCAAGGGTTCCAAATACTACCCTTTCATTTGGAAGCGTGCCGCTTTCAATGGCACATGCAGGTGTATTTGGGTCTCTGTATTTCATGATCTCTTCAGTGTTTTCCTTGATGTTTCCAATTCCCATAAGGATAATCAATGTGTCTGCAGTGTAATCCCATTTTACCTGCTTATCCTTTTTGGTAGGGTCTTCATGGCCTGTAACAACTGTAAATGAGGTAGCAACTGCCCTATGGGTTATAGGAAATGCCATGCTTGTAGGTGCACCTATAGCTGAGGTGACTCCAGGAATTACTTCAAAGTCAATGTTTTCAGCTGCAAGGGCCAATAGTTCCTCTCCGCCTCTGCCGAATACGAATGGATCTCCACCTTTTAGCCTTACAACATTTTCATGCTCTTTTGCCTCTTCGATGATCAATTCATTGATTTCATCCTGTGTCTTATAATGCTCTCCAGCCTTTTTTCCTACATAAATGCGTTTTGCATCTTCTGGAGCATGCTTCAATATTTCTTCATTAGCTAAATAGTCATATAAAACAACATCTGCTTTATTCAATGCTTTTACAGCTTTCAATGTTATTAAGTCAGGGTCTCCTGGACCCGCACCTATTAGATATACCGGCATATTATCTTCCTTGTTTTGATAATTAAAATGAATCAAATTTAAATTATTTGGATATTAGTTTTGGATTTTATTTTAATTGATAGGTTTAGATAGCTTAAATGCTATCTAACATACCTTTAAAGAATTCAAGACCATTGTCTGAACCCAATAGCTTTGTAGTAGCCCTTTCTGGGTGTGGCATCATTGCAAGAACAAGTCCTGACTCATCACAGACACCAGTGATTGCTTCCATGGAACCGTTAGGGTTTTCTTCTGCAAACTGAAGAACGATTTGGTCCTGGTCTTTCATAAGATCAATGTCTTGAGTATAGAATCTGCCTTCGGCATGAGCTATTGGTATGTCAATGACTTGGCCTTTCTCAAAGTTTTTGGTGAATGGGGTCTTGTTGTTTGCAACTTTCAATTTAGACCATTCACAGTTGAATTTAGGCACTTCATTGGTAATGAACAATCCTGGAATGAGTCCAATCTCTCCAAGAATCTGTGCTCCATTACATATTCCTAGAACTGGCTTTTCTTCCTTGACAAGAGCCTTCACACCTTCAACAACAGGGGTGTTGGAAGCTATTGCTCCTGCACGCAAGTAATCTCCATAGGAAAATCCGCCAGGTATAACAATTCCATCATAATCAGTTAAGTCTTCATTATTCCACCAGATGTATTCTGCTTCCCCTCCAGCTAATTCAATAGCTTTGTAAACGTCACGGTCACAGTTAGTTCCAGGGAATCTTATAATTCCAATTGCCATTTTATCACTTTATGAATATAATAAGTTTTCATCTGTTTTCTAAAAATTATTTAAATCATTCCATCTATTCGCAGCCGCATCCGCAGGTCATGTCCATTTTGATAATATTAATGGTGTAGTTGTGGATAATTGGATTGCATAATAATTTTTGGCACATGTCATCTACTTTCTCTCTTGCATCATCTTCGGAGTCTGCTTCCAATACAAAAGTAATTATCTCCTTTGTTTTGGTTCCTTTAACTTCATATCCTAAAAGAGCAAGGGATCTTTGAATAGTGGTCGCTTCTGGATTTAACATTCCTGGTTTTAAGGAAACTTTAACTTCAATGTCATACATCATTTCAAATCACCTATTAATCATGAATAATTTTTTATAAGTATAATCTAATCTTTAATCTACAATGTTTTAATTAAATTCTTAATTTTTGATCTTATTTTTAATTGGGCAATATCTAATTAAATTCCCCATTTTTTCTTATCTTCTTCGGTTAATAATCTGTTGAAGACCTCTTCATATGCATCGATTACTTCATCGTCTTTTCCTTGCCTGAAGAGTTCCTTATCAAGCATATCAAGGGTTTCGGCATCCCATAATCTGCAGCTGTCAGGACTTATCTCATCACCTAATATGATGTTTCCATCCTTGTCCTTGCCGAATTCGATTTTGAAGTCAACAAGAATGATTCCAATGTCCTTGAACATCCTGCTCATGACATCATTGACCTTAAGCGCCAATTCCCTTAAGGTGTCCAAGTCCTCTTTGCTTGCTATTTTAAGTGCAATGGCTATTGCATCATTGAGCATTGGATCATGGAATTCATCATCCTTAAAGTCCATCTGTATAAGAGGGGGGTTGAATGGAGCCTTGTCCTCAAATGGGAATTTTCTGATGATGCTTCCAGTAGCTATGTTTCTTACAATAACCTCTATAGGAATCATATCAAGCTTTTTAGCTTTCATAACACAAGGTTCGCATAATTCAATCAATTGGGTTTTCACCCCTTCGGCTTCAAGGGTTTCAAAGATTTTAGCACAAATAACTGAGTTTATGTAACCTTTTTGACCCATGCTTTCTTTTCTGGCACCATCTCCTGCAGTCATGTCATCTCTAAAGTCAATGATGACTTCATCAGGATTTTCGCCTTGGAAAACGCTTTTGGCTTTTCCTTCATAAAGTAAATTTTTAGAATCCATTTTAATCATCGTTTTTAAAATCATTTTATAATAATTGGTTTAATTATAAAATTTCCATATAATCATAATATTTAATTTTATATTTATTATCCTTAATAAATATAATTTAATTTCCCCCATTTTTTCTTTTTGTTGTTTGGAGATTTTTTAATTTTTTCTCAATATCACTTTAGTAATTTTCTCGATTAATTGATAATCA
>JADLKP010000342.1 GCA_016838945.1 Methanobrevibacter sp. | reverse complement strand
CCACAAGTGCACCTGATTGGCCTCAATAGGTTTTCCAATTGGTAGATTAAGATTTATTTTCTCAAATAATTCACCTGGAACTTTTGACCTTATCTTATCCAAAAACTCTTGTTTCTTTAATCTGTCAGAGAGATCACCAGGTATATTTGGTTCATGTATATAATTATGAAGCCCTGCATGATGTCCAGCGATACAATAGGCTAAAGGAGGCCAGTGATTTGGATAAATTTCTTTGGCTAAAATTGCACCAGCTGACGTATGATCAGTTTTTGGTCTTCTCTGATCATCTTCCTCATAACCTGAATTTACTTTTATATAATCTTGAAATTCGTCGGAATATTTCCCCAAGTCATGCCATAGTCCCAACAATCTTCCCCATTCAGCATTATTGAATGAGGATGCAAACTGAGCGGCCATTTCTGCTGTACCGGATAAGTGTTCGGGTAAACTCTGCGTTTCGAAGTTTTGACCATCGAGGGTTTTAATGTGTGCAATCATGTATTGTATTTCGGTTGTTAAATTGCCATACAATAAGGTAAATATTTGGCTTTAAAAATAATAAATAGTTCCCATATGAAAAAACTAATTCCTTTTGTTTTCTAACTGTTTATTATTAGGGTTCTTTGACATTATCAATAATCGCACTTGATATATATCTGATTAACAGACACAATACTTCATTTTGTATTTCATGGTCTTTGATATGAACTAAGTTATGTTTAACTTGATTCATTGTTCTTTCTATTGAGCATGGCTATTTACAAGTTTTTAGAAACTAACTCATATAAAATACATTTATCTGCTTGATTTTATACAGATTGAAAAATATTCTCATAATCCAAAATTCCCATAATCATGGACTAATTATTAGTTACAACGTTTGATAATGCGCAAATATATTTTCATCGATTGACAACTTGTGTCAAGTCGGAAAATTTTATCATTTCACTTCTATTAAAATTTGGAATTTGATGTCGCCTATATGAGATGATAAACTACCCTACTAAAAATCGGACCATCCAAAAATGGGCAGGACTAAAAGTTCAAACCTTGTTCTCTCTTACATGTAAATTTATTCAAGAAATCGAGCAAACTGTGTTGTTTATTATGGAGTATTTTCCCATCCCTGAAAATTTGGCTTATAAACAATTATTTTGTTCCTTTGATATTAACATAGTCATTGATACTTAAACACCATACAAAGTGAAATAGATGCAACATGTATCTGGTGCTTCTTTGTTTCAAACGCCATTCGAACAGGAATCAAGTACCACATAACAATTAATATATTACGAACTATGAATGATTTTCAAGAAATCATCAATGAATTAATAAAATTCAGGAATGAACGGGACTGGAAACAGTTTCATGACACTAAAAATTTAGCTATCGCATTATCAATTGAAGCTGCTGAACTTAACGAATTGTTTTTATGGAAGGGGATAGCTGAATCTGAGAA